>NZ_LATC01000021.1:0-61474 GCF_001414075.1 Mycobacterium sp. UM_11
AGATGTGTATAAGAGACAGCTGCCAGCAGCGCGCCCAGCGCGTTGAGCGCCATGTGCCGGCCGGGCACCGACAGCCGCATCACGCGCGGGTGCTGTTCGCCCGCCAGCCGGATGTGCGCGACGGCCTCGGTGCCCTGCTGCTCCCAGGACACCAGGGTGGCGGCGTTCTCGGCATCCGGCGCGGATCCGTAGCGCAGCACCCGAATCCCCAGGGCGGCGGTGCGTTCGGCCAGCGCGGCCGCGCCCGGGTCGTCGACGCACACCACCAGTGCTCCCCCCGGGGCGAGGCGCTCCATGAAGGCGTCGAACACCCCGACGTAGGCGTCGGCGCTGCCGTAGAAGTCCAGATGGTCGGTCTCGATGTTGGTGACGACCGCGACGTTGGGCGTGTACTCCAGCAGCGAGCCGTCGCTCTCGTCGGCCTCGGCGACGAAGCAATCGCCGCTGCCGTGGTGCGCGTTGGTTCCGGCCTCCCCCATCTCGCCGCCGACCGCGAACGACGGGTCGCGCCCGCAGTGCTGCAGCGCCACGATCAACATCGACGTCGTCGTCGTCTTGCCGTGGGTGCCGGTGACCATCAGCGTGGTGCGCCCGTCCATCAGCCTGGCCAGCACGGCCGGACGCAGGATCACCGGGATGCCGCGCCGCCGGGCCTCGACGAGCTCGGGGTTGGTCTTCGGGATGGCCGCGTGGGTGGTGATGACGGCGGTCGGACCGCCCGGCAACAGGTCGAGCGACGACGCGTCGTGGCCGATGCGGATCGACGCGCCGCGGGCGCGCAACGCGTGCACGCCCCGCGACTCCTTGGCGTCCGAGCCCGACACCAGCGCCCCGCGGTCGAGCAGGATGCGCGCGATGCCGGACATGCCGGCTCCCCCGATGCCCACCATGTGCACCCTTGCCAGCTCGGGGGGCAGCTCGGGCGGCAGCTGCTCGGCGTTCACCGTCGCCCTCCCGCCGCTGCCTTCCTGGCGATGTCCAGCGCCGCCTGTGCCACCTGGCGCGCCGCGTCCGGGTGCCCCACCCGCGCGGCGGCCGCCGTCATCGCCGCCAACCGGGGCGGGTCGTTGAGCAGGCCGGCCACCTCGCGGGCGACCAGCTCCGGCGTCAGGGCGGCGTCGGCCACCACCATGCCGCCGCCGGCGTTGACCACCGGCAGCGCGTTGAGCCGCTGCTCGCCGTTGCCGATCGGCAGCGGCACGTAGATGGCCGGCAGACCGACCGCCGAAACCTCGGCGACGGTCATGGCACCGGACCGGCAGATCGCCAGGTCGGCGGCGGCGTAGGCCAGGTCCATCCGGTCGAGGTAGGGCACCGCGACGTAGGGCGGCTCGCCGGGCTGGCTCTCCCGCAGGTCCAGCGTGTTCTTCGGGCCGTGCGCGTGCAGCACCGACACGCCCGCGGCGGCCAGGTCGGCGGCGGCCGCGGACACCGCCCGGTTCAGCGACACCGCTCCCTGCGAGCCACCGAACACCAGCAACACCTTGGCGTCGTCGGCGAAGCCGAAGTGCCTGCGCGCCTCGGCGCGCAGCGCCGCGCGGTCCAGCGAGGTGATCGCCGCGCGCACCGGCACGCCGACCACCTCGGCGCGCGGTAACCCGCAGTCGGGGACCGCGGACAGCACCCGGTCGGCGCGGCGCGCGCCGACCCGGTTGGCCAGCCCCGCGCTGGCGTTGGCCTCGTGGATGAGCACCGGGACCCGGCGGCGACGGCCGAGACCGCGGGCGGCGAGGTACGCCGGCAGCGCCACGTAGCCGCCGAAACCGATGATGACGTCGGCGTCGACCGCGTCGAGCACGGCGCGGGTCTCCCGGACCGCGCGCCACACCCGAGGGGGCAGCCGCGCCAGGTCGCCGCTCGGCTTGCGCGGCAGCGGCACCGGCGTGATCAGCTCGAGGTGGTAACCGCGCTGGGGGACCAACCGCGTCTCCAGGCCGCGGTGGGTGCCCAGCGCGGTGATGCGCACCTGCGGGTCGAGCGCGCTGAGCGCGTCGGCCACCGCCATCGCGGGCTCGACGTGGCCGGCGGTGCCCCCGCCGGCCAGCACCACCGACAGGGGTTTGAGCGGCTTAAAAGCCGACAACGCGGCACCGGCGGGCTGGGGACTTCCCCCCAACCCGCCGGCCGGCTTGCTGACCGTGTCGTTCACCCGTAACGCTGACCTTCCAATGCGCGAGCGCGCCGTGCCTGACGCTGGCCGGCGTATCGCTGGCCAGATCCATGATGCACCGCCCGGCGGGCCGGCCGGCCGGCTGTGCGGGAGAAGGCCGGCCGCAGCGGTTCCTCGGCCTTGCGGGCGGGCTTGCGCGCGCCGTTGCGGGACGGGGCGCCCTTGGCCGGTTGCTTGCCGCCCCGCTTGCGGTCACGGAACGACTCCAGCCGGGTCGGCACGTACGGCTGGGGCAGCGGCAGCCGCAGGAACCTGTTCACCTTGTCGTCGCGGCCGGCGCGCAGGGCCGCCACGGCCTCCGGTTCGTGACGCGCCGCGTTGGCCATGATTCCGATCATGAAAAGTGTTGCCGCCGTTGAGGTTCCGCCGGCGGAGATGAGCGGCAGCTGGATACCGGTGACCGGCAGGATGCCGATCACGTAACCGATGTTGATGAACGCCTGACCCAGCACCCACATCGTCGTGGTCGCGGTCAGCAGCCGCAGGAAGGGGTCGGCCGAGCGGCGCGCGATGCGCATCCCGGTGTAGGCGAACAACCCGAAGAGCACCAGCAGGCCGAACGCGCCGACGAAGCCCAGCTCCTCGCCGATGATCGCGAAGATGAAGTCGTTGTGGGCGTTGGGCAGGTAGTTCCACTTGGCGACGCCCTGGCCCAGGCCGTCGCCGAAGATGCCGCCGTGCGCCAGGGCGAACTTCGCCTGGCGGGCCTGATAACCGGTGTCCATCGGGTCGTTCTCGGGGTTCATCCAGGATTTCACCCGGTCGGAGCGGTAACCCGCCGACATGGCCAGGATCGCCCCGGCCATGAAGACGGCCACCAGCGAGGTGGCGAAGACGCGCAGTGGCAGCCCGGCGTACCACAGCAGCGCCAGCAGGATGATGCCCAGCGACACCGTCTGCCCCAGGTCTGGCTGGGCCACGATCAGCGCCAGGGCGATGACCGCCGCGGGGACCAGGGGAATCAGCATCTCGCGCAGCGAGGCCCGCTCCAGCCGGCGGGCCGCCAGCAGATGCGCGCCCCAGATGGCGAACGCGATTTTCGCCAGCTCGGAGGGCTGCATCGAAAAGCCGGCGATGACGAACCACTTCCGCGACCCGTTCGCCAGGTTTCCGATGCCGGGAACCAGCACGAGCACCAGCAGGATGACGGTGACGACGTACCCGGTGAAGGCGACGCGGCGGATGAACCGCACCGACATGCGCAGGGAGGAATAGCAGGCGATCAGGCCGATCACCGTCCACAGCACCTGCTTGCCGAAGATCACCCAGGCCGACCCGTCGGCGTCGTAGGACCGCACGCCCGAGGCCGACAGCACCATGATCAGGCCGAGCGTGGTCAGCAGCCCGGCCACGGCGATGATCAGGTGAAACGAGGTCATGGGCCGGCTCAGCCAGGCGCCGAACCGGTTGCGTTCCTCGGCCGCCTGCTTGTTCGCCGAAGGCTTGGCCTCGGAGGTGCCGACGATCGGGCCGGTGGCCTCGGCCTCGCCCGGTTCGGCGGCCGCGGTTGGCTCAGAAGCCGTCCCCGAAGTGTCCTTGCCCCGGCGTCTCAGCCGGGCCAGCGGGTTACCCACGCCCGCCTACCGGGTGGCCGCGCGGACGGCGGCGGCGAAGGCGTCGCCGCGGTCGGCGTAGCCGCTGAACTGGTCGAACGACGCGCCGGCCGGGGCCAGCAGCACGGTGTCGCCGGGCTGCGCCAGGTCGCGGGCCGCGGCGACCGCGGCCGTCATGACGGAAGTGCCGAGATCCCCGCCCGAATGTTTCACTTCTGTCACATTTGCACCAACAACCACAGCCGTCGCATTCATATCAGCATCCTCGCCTGTCACAACCTGGACGACGGGGACATCCGGCGCGTGTCGCGATAACGCCTCTGCAACCTCTTGCCGATCTCGGCCGATGAGCACGGCGCCGACCAGGTGAGAGGCCATCCTGGCGACCTCCGCGTCGACCGACGCGCCCTTGAGCAAACCGCCGGCCACCCAGACCACGCGCGGGTAGGCCAGCACGGACGCCTGGGCGGCGTGCGGGTTGGTGGCCTTGGAGTCGTCGACGTAGGTGATGCCGTCGGCGACGGCGACCACCTCCGCCCGATGCCGGCCCACCCGAAAGGACGCGATGGCCTGGGCGATCGCCTCGGCGGGCACGCCGACGCTGCGGGCCAGCGCCGCCGCGGCCAGGGCGTCGAGGATGCCCACGGGCCCGGGCACCGGAATCGATTCGACCGGCAGGAGCGCGAGGTCGTCGGCGAACGCGCGGTCGATCAGCTGGCCGTCGCGCACGCCCAGTTCGCCCGCCGCCGGTTCGCCGAGCCGGAAGCCGACGCGCACGGGCGCCGCCGCGGTGCCCAGCAGCGCGGCCGCCCGCTCATCGTCGAGACCCACCACCGCCACCCGGCCGCCCAGCACCCGCGCCTTCGCCGCGGTGTAGTCGGCCATGGTGGAGTGCCAGTCCAGGTGGTCTTCGGCGATGTTGAGCACGGCGCCCGCCTCGGGCCGCACCGAGGGCGCCCAGTGCAGCTGGAAGCTCGACAGCTCGACGGCCAGCACGTCCCCGGGCGCCTCGAGCACATCCAGCACCGGTTCACCGATGTTGCCGCACAACAGACTTCGCCTGCCCGCGGCCGTCAGCATCGCGTGCAGCATCGACGTCGTGGTGGTCTTGCCGTTGGTGCCGGTCACCACCAGCCACGGACGCGGCGGACCGTACCGGCCGGCGGCGTCGAGCCGCCAGGCCAATTCCACATCGCCCCAGACCGGCACGCCCGCCGCCGCCGCGGCGACCAGCAGCGGCGTCTCCGGCGAGAAGCCCGGGCTGGTGACGAGCAGGGCGTAGTCGGCGACGCGCTCGATGGCCGCCGAGGTGGTCAGGGTCGTCACGCCGGCCTCGGCGTGGCGCCGCAGCGTGCCCGGGTCGTCGTCGCACAGGGTCGGCACCGCGCGGAACCTTGTCAGGGCCGCCAGCACCGCCCTGCCGGTGATGCCGCCGCCGGCCACCAGCACCGGCGCGCCGGGCGCCAGGGGATCGAGCCCGGCCACGTCAGGCACCGATCGCGGCCAGCCACTCACCGTAGAAAAGGGCCACGCCCAGACCGCAGGTGATGGCCGTCAGCAGCCAGAAGCGGATGATCACCGTCGTCTCGGCCCAGCCCGCCAACTCGAAATGGTGGTGGAAGGGCGCCATCCGGAACACCCGGCGCCCGGTGGTGCGAAACGCCAGGATTTGCAGCACCACGGACGACACCTCGGCCACGAACAGCGAGCCCAGCACGACGGCGAGGATCTCGGTGCGGCTGGTGACCGATAGGCCCGCGATGATGCCGCCCAACGCCAGCGATCCGGTGTCCCCCATGAAAATCTTTGCGGGAGCGGCGTTCCACCACAAGAAGCCGATGCAGGCGCCCGCGGTCGCGGCCGCGACGAGCGCCAGATCCAGCGGGTCGCGCACGTTGTAGCAGCCCAGACCCGGCGCGGTGACGCAGGCGTTGCGGTACTGCCAGAAGGTGATCAGCACGTAGGCGGCGGTCACCATCGCCATGCTGCCGGCGGCCAGCCCGTCCAGGCCGTCGGTGAAGTTGACCGCGTTGGACCAGGCGCTGACGACGACGACACAGAACAACACGAACAGGCCGGGAGCCAAAGTGACGGTGGCGATTTCGCGCACGTACGACAGGTCCGAGCTCGCCGGCGTCAGCCCGCTGCCGTTGCGGAACCGCAACGCCAGCACCCCGAACACCACCGCGGCCGCGACCTGCCCGATGGTCTTGGCCGTCTTGTTCAGCCCGAGGTTGCGCGACCGGCGGATCTTGATCAGGTCATCGAGGAAGCCGACACCGCCGAGCACGGTCGCCAGGCCCAGCACCAGCAGACCGGACGCGGAGACGCCCTCCCCGTCGAACGCCAGCCCGACCAGGTGCGTCCCCAGGTATCCGGCCCAGATGCCAGCCAGGATCGCCACCCCGCCCATCGACGGGGTGCCGCGCTTGGTGTGGTGGCTGGGCGGGCCGTCCTCACGGGTGTGGTGGCCGAAACCCTGCCGGGTGAACAGGCGAATCAGCGCTGGCGTCAACAGGATTGACACGGCGAGCGCGATCGCGACGGCGATCAGGATCTGTCTCACGGGCGCGTCCCGTCGTCGTCACGAGCCAGCTTGTCGGCCAGCGCGCCCAACCCGGCCGCGTTGGAGGCCTTGACCAGGACCACGTCGCCGGGCTGCATCTCGGCCCGCAGCAGCTCCAGCGCGGCGTCGGCGTCGGCCACGTTGACGGCCTCGGCCCCCCACGAGCCCTCCATGACCGCTCCGTGGTGCATGGCGCTCATCGACCTCCCACTTCCCACGACGACCAGTCGAGACACATCTAAGCGCACCGCCAGCCGGCCGATGCGATCGTGCTCGGCTACCGCATCCTCGCCGAGCTCGGCCATCTCCCCCAACACCGCCCAACTCCGGCGCTTTTCGGTGGGGCCGGCCCCGCGGCCGTGGGCGATCCAGGCCAGCGCCTGCAGCCCGGCCCGCATCGAGTCGGGGTTGGCGTTGTAGGCGTCGTCGATCACCGTGACGCCGTCCGCCCGGGTGGTCACGTGCATCCGGTGCCGCGACACCGGCCCCGCCTGCGCCAGCGCGGCGGCCACCTGCTCGACGGTCGCGCCGCATTGCAGCGCGACCGCGCCGGCGCACAACGCGTTGGTGACCTGATGGTCGCCGTACACGCCCAGCTGCACTTCGGCCGCGTCGTTCATCGCGTGCAGGGTAAAGCGCGGCCTGGCCAGTGCGTCCAGCGACACTCCGTCCGCCCAGACGTCGCTGGGGCCGGCATCGGTGTGGCTGGACCGGCTGACCCGCACCACCCGCGCCCGGGTGACGCGGGCCATGGCCGCCACCGCCGGGTCGTCGAAGTTGAGGATCACCACACCGGACGGCGGAACCGATTGCGGCAGTTCGGATTTGGTGCGCGCGATGGCTTCGCGCGAGCCGAACTCGCCCAGGTGGGCGGTGCCGACGTTGAGCACCACCCCGACCGACGGCGTGGCGATGTCGGCCAGCGCGGCGATGTTGCCGGGGTGGCGGGCCGACATTTCGAGCACCAGGTAGTCGGTGTTACGCGTCGCCCGCAACACCGTCCACGGGTGCCCGAGCTCGTTGTTGAACGACCCTGGCGGGGCGACCACCTCGCCCAGCGGCTCGAGCACGGCGGCCACCAGGTCTTTGGTCGACGTCTTCCCCGACGAGCCGGTGATGCCGACGATGGTCAGCCCGCCCGCCACCAGCTCGGCGGCCACCGCCTTGGCCAGCTTGGCCAGCGCCGAAAGCACCGCGGCGCCCGAGCCGTCGGCGTCGTGCTCGAGGACCCCGGCCCGCGCGTCGGCGGCGCTCACCGGCGGCACCACGATGGCGGGCACGCCGACCGGCCGGGCGGCCAGCACGGCGGCCGCCCCGGCCGCCACGGCCGCGCCCGCGTAGTCGTGACCGTCGGCGCGGGCCCCGGGCAGCGCGAGGAACAAGCCACCGGAACCGACTGCCCGCGAGTCGAATTCGACGGTGCCGGTGACCCGCAGCTCCGCGGCCGCGGCCGGTGAGATGTCGGCCAGCGTGCCGCCCACGATCTCGGCGATCTGCGCGATGGTCAGGTCGATCATCGCCGCCCCTCCAGCGCCCGGGCCAACTCAACCCGGTCGTCGAAGGGTCGGACCTCCCTCGCCGAACGTTGTCCGGTCTCGTGGCCCTTGCCCGCGACCAGCACCACGTCGCCCGGCCCGGCCCACGCCACCGCGTGTTCGATCGCCGCCCGCCGGTCGCCGATCTCGACGACCTCGGCCCCACCGCCGGCCCCGGCCGCCCCGGCCAGGATCGCGCGGCGGATGGCGGCCGGGTCCTCGCCGCGGGGGTTGTCATCGGTGACGACGACCAGGTCGGCCAGCTCGGCCGCGGTCGCGCCCATCGGCGCCCGCTTGCCCGGGTCGCGTTCGCCGCCGGCGCCGAACACCACCGCCACCCGGCGACCCGGGCGCGCCAGCGTGGTCAGCACCGCCCGCAGCGCGCCCGGCTTGTGGGCGTAGTCGACCAGCGCCAGGAAGTCCTGCCCGCGATCGATCTCTTCCATGCGGCCGGGCACCCGGGTCGTCAACAAACCCGGCGCGGCCTGCTCCGGCGAGACCCCGACCGCATCCAGAATGGCCAGCGCGACAAGGCAATTGGCGATGTTGTAATCGCCCGGCAGCCGGATGCCGACCCGGTGGCGGACGCCGGCGGGGTCGATCGCGGTGAACTGCTGTCCCCCGGCGCCCATCGGGGTGACGTCCATGGCACGCCAGTGCGCGGGCTGGCCGGCAGCGCTGACGGTGATCGCGTCTCCGGCGCGGGCGGCCATGGCGCGCCCGGCGTCGTCGTCGACGCAGACCACCACCCGGCGGGCGCGCAGCGGCGACGCGGGATCGAACAGCTTCGCCTTGGCCTCGAAGTAGTCGGCCATGGTGGGGTGGAAGTCGAGGTGGTCGCGGGACAGGTTGGTGAAGCCGCCCACCGCGAATTTCGTGCCGTCCACCCGGCCCAGCGCCAGCGCGTGGCTGGACACCTCCATGACGACGGTGTCCACCCCGCGCTCGGCCATCGCCGCGAACATCGCCTGCAGCGCGGGGGCCTCCGGCGTGGTCAGCGCGCTCGGGACGTCGGCCCCGTCGATGCGGATGCCGACGGTGCCGATCAGTCCTGCCGTCCGGCCGGCCGCGCGCAGCCCGGACTCGACCAGATACGTCGTGGTCGTCTTGCCCGAGGTTCCGGTGATGCCGACGACGGTCGTGCGCTCCGAGGGGTTGCCGTAGACCGTGGCGGCCAGGGCGCCGAGTACGCCGCGCGGCGCCGGGTGCACCAGCGTCGGCACCGCCGCCGCCGACGCGCCCATCTCCGCGACCCCGGCGGCATCGGTCAGGACGGCGACGGCGCCGCGTTCGATCGCCTCGCCCGCGTACCGGGCCCCGTGCGTCGACGCCCCGGTCAGCGCGGCGAACAGGTCGCCGGGACGCACGTCCTGGGCCCGTAGCGTCACCCCGGTGATGGCCACGTCCGGCACCGCCGCGCCGCGGTCGGCGAGCACCGCGCCGACCTGGGCCGCCAGCGCGGGCAGGCGCGTTCCCGCGCCTGCGCTGGGACGCAAACCAGTGGGCACCGACAAACCTCCCGTCCACACACGTGGTCCTCATGATCGGCCATGACACCCTACCGAGAGGCGCCTGCCACGCAGGTGGGCTCGTCGATTGAATGTGCGTTGTGGGCCTTGCGCGTGCGCTGAGGGCGTGATTCGGGCCCGAATTCCGCCCTCAGCGCACGCTCGGCGCCGTCACCGCACGCGCGACGGGCGGGCGCTAGGTGGCCTGGCGGCGACCCGCGGCGCCCGGCTGCGCCGCGCTTGCGATCGCCGCTAGGTGGCCTGCAACGTCAGGGGCGGGCCCGGGTCGGGCGAGAGCGGCACGTTTTCGCGCTGCATCAGCCAGCCGGCGATGTTGTGGAACAGCGGGGCCGCCGAGTGGCCCGGCGTACCGTCCGCGTTGCGATCCGGGTTGTTCATCATGATGCCGATGACGTAGCGCGGATTGTCGACCGTGGCCATTCCGGCGAAGGTGATCCAGTAGACGTTGTCGAAGTAGCAACCGCAGGCCGGGTTGATCTGCTGGGCGGTGCCCGTCTTGCCCGCCATCTGGTAACCCGTCACCGCGGCGGCGGGCCCGGTGCCCTGCTGATAACCCATCGGGTCGCGTTGCACGACGGCGCGCAGCATGTTGCGCACGGTCTGCGCGGTCTGCGGCGACACCACCCGCACGCCTTCGGGCCGCGGTTCTTCGGTCCGGGTACCGTCGGGCGCGATGGTGGCCTTGACGATCCGCGGCGGAACGCGAACCCCGTCGTTGGCGATCGTCTGGTACATGCCGGCCATCTGCAGCAGAGTCATCGAAAGGCCCTGCCCGATGGGCAGGTTCGAGAACGTGCTGCCCGACCATTGGTCGATGGGTGGCACCAGGCCGGCGCTCTCGCCCGGCAGGCCCACGTTGGTGCGTTGCCCGAGGCCGAATTTGCGGACCATGTCGTAGAAGCGTTCCGGGCCGACGCGCTGGGCGAGCATCAAAGTGCCGACGTTGGAGGACTTTCCGAACACGCCGGTCGTGGTGTAGGGCATCACGCCGTGTTCCCACGCGTCGTGGATGGACACCCCGCCCATCTGGATCGACCCGGGCACCTGCAACACCTCGTCGGGGTTGGACAAGCCGTACTCGATCACCGAAGACGCGGTGATGACCTTGTTGACCGAGCCGGGCTCGAACGGCGAGGACACCGCCAGGTTGCCCAGCTGTCTGTCGCCCTGACGCCCGATGTCCTGCGACGGGTCAAAGGTGTTGTCGTTGGCCATGGCCAGCACCTCGCCGGTCTTCGAGTCCAGCACGACGGCCGAAACATCGTGCGCGCCCGAGAGATTCTTGGCCTGCTGCACCTGCTGCTGCACATAGAACTGGATGTCGTCGTCGAGCGTCAGCTGGACCGTCGAACCGTTGACCGCCCGATGCCGGTTGCGGTAACTGCCGGGGATGACGACGCCGTCGGAGCCGCGGTCATAGGTGACCGAGCCGTCGGTGCCGGACAACACGGAGTCGAGCGACTCCTCCAGCCCCAGCAGCCCGTGACCGTCCCAGTCGATGCCGCCGACGATGTTGGCCGCCAACGACCCACCCGGATACTGCCGCAGATCCTGGCGCTCCGAACCGACCTCGGGGTACTTGTCGGAGATCGCGCTGGCCACCGCGGGGTCGACGGCGCGGGCCAGATACACGAACGTCTCGTCGCTCTGCAACTTCTTCAGCACCGTCGCGGAGTCCGGCTTGTTGCCCAGCCGGGTGGAGACCTCCTTGGCGATGTCGCGCAGCCGCTGCGCGGGATCGGGTGCCACCGAGTTCTTGGCCTTGGCCTCTTCCAGCTGCTTACGAATCCGCTTGGGCTGGAACGTCAACGCGCGCGACTCTGTGGTGAACGCCAGCTGATCCTTATTGCGGTCGACGATGCTGCCGCGCACCGCCTTCTCGACGTCGGTGACCTTGAGCTGTCCCGCGGCCTGGGCGCGCAGCGTCGGCGCGTTGGTCACCTGCAGGACGAACAGCTGGACCGCCGCCACCACGACCAGGATCCCGATGGCCGCGTTGCCGGCCCGGTGCCGAAAGACGAACGACGCGCCGCGGGTGCCCGCCTGCACGAGCTGCCGGGTGCGCCGCTCCCGCGCCGAATGCCCGGTCGCCACCGCGTCCGAGGCCTTCTTGGCGTCCTTGGCCTTGCCCTTGCGGAATCGCTTCGGTTCCCGCGGATCCTGCGCCTGTTGCTTCGCGCGCCGCTTGGGTTGCCGAATCCCCTTGGCTTCCTGCGCCTTCCGGGGTCCGCGGGTGGCCTGCGACCGGCGGGCCCGCGCGGAGTCGCCGCGGCTCATCGGGGCGCACCCGGCGCCGCGACGGGGCCCGGCGCCACGGGCTGCGGCGCGAGCACCGGCGCCGCGGGGACGACGGGCGCGGCGGGGATGGCCCCCCGCTGCACCGGGACCGGCACCTCCGCGGGCAGCGGTGCGGGCACCTGGCCGGGCGGCGGAACGGGCATGCCGCCCAACGGGATCGGCACCTCAGCGGGCAAGGGGGCGAGCGCCGGCCCGGCCGGCGCGGGCAAGCCCGGCACCGGCGCACCCGGCGTGGGCATCGCGGCGGGGGCCTGCCCGGTGACGGGCGCCCCCGGCACCGCCGGCGCGCCCGGCAGCTGCGGCGCGGTCTGGCCCAGGTGCTGGCCGCCGAGCGTCGCT
Source organism: Mycobacterium sp. UM_11 (assembly GCF_001414075.1). Taxonomy (NCBI): domain Bacteria; kingdom Bacillati; phylum Actinomycetota; class Actinomycetes; order Mycobacteriales; family Mycobacteriaceae; genus Mycobacterium; species Mycobacterium sp. UM_11. Next base: position 11,991 of record NZ_LATC01000021.1, read on the forward strand.
GACCCGTCCGGTGCGCGCAACAGCGCCTCGGGTCCGGGCCGGGCGGGGACGGGCGCCGCCGGGTCGGGTTGCAACCGGATCGGCACCTCCGCCGGCGGCGCCGGCGGTGCCGGGGGCGCGGGCGGACCCTGTTCGGGCAGTTTGCTGTTCAACGGAGGGGGCGGCACGCCGTCGGCGGGCTTCGGTGTGCCGACGACCACCCAGTTCCCGGACGGGTCCTGGACCAAGTGCGCGGTGTCCCGCGTCGGGATCATGCCCTGTTTGCGGGCCGCTTCGGCGAGCGCCGGCGCCGATTCCGCCTCGCGCACATCGCGTTCCAGCGCCTCTTTCTGCTGTTGCAGCAGCCGGGTTTTCTCGCGGGCGTGGCTCAATTTGTAGGAGCGCTCGGCGGAGTCCGTGGACAACCACAGCGTGAGACCCAGCCCGACGCCGAGCGCACCGATGACCAACACGACAAACGGAACCTTGCTCGCCAGGGTGCGGGGCCGCAGGTCGATCGAGGCCAGCCTGGCCGCCAACCGTTCGCTCAGGCGGGGACGAACCACCTTGGGCGCCTTGGCCTTCCGCGCCTTGGCCCGGGCCTTCGCCTGACTCGCGTTCTTGGGCCGTGCCGGCCGCTCGACCGGCCGGGCGATGGGGCTGGTGTGCGGGCCGGACTTGGGCGCACGGCTCTCACGCGTGGGCGCCGACGCCCGCCCCGGCCGGGTCCGGCGCGCCGGGCCGGGATCGGCCGACGAGCGTCCGCCCCGCCTGGCGGAGCCGTCGCGCCCGCCGCGGCGATTCGGCGTCTCCCGCTTTGCTTTCATGCGTCGCCCTTTCCGGTTGCCTGCTGGACCCGTTGGACAGCTCGTAGTCGCACCGCGGCGCTGCGCGGATTGCGCTCCACCTCGGCGGCGTCCGCACGTTCGGCGCCGTGCGTCAGCGACCGGAATCGCGGCTCGTGGCCGGGAAGTTCGACCGGCAGATCCACCGGCGTGCGGGACGCGACCGCGTCCGCGAACAGCCGCTTGACGATCCGGTCTTCCAGCGATTGGTAGGCCAGCACCACCATGCGTCCGCCCACGGCGAGCGCGTCCAGCCCGGCCGGGATCGCGCTGCGTAACGAGTTCAGTTCGTCGTTGACCGCGATCCGCAGGGCCTGGAAGGTCCGCTTGGCGGGGTGTCCCCCGGTGCGCCGCGCGGGGGCCGGGATCGCTTGGTAGAGCAACTCGACCAACTCCGCCGTCGAGGTGAAGGGTGCGCGGGCGCGCCGGCGCACGATCTGCGCGGCGATGCGGCGCGCGAACCGCTCCTCGCCGTAGCGGTGCAGGATGTCGGCCAGCGCCGCCTCGTCGTAGGTGTTGAGGATGTCCGCCGCGGTCAACGACGACTCGGGGTCCATCCGCATGTCCAACGGCGCGTCCTGCGCGTACGCGAAGCCCCGCTCGGCGCGGTCGAGCTGCATGGACGACACCCCTAGGTCGAACAGCATCCCGTCGACCGATGCCGCTGTGGCGTAACCGTTTTCGGCCAGCGCGGCGGCCAGGCCGTCATAGCGGGTGTGCACCAGCGTGATCCGGTCGGCGAATCGGTCGAGCCGCGCCCGGGTGATTGCCAGCGCATTGGGGTCGCGGTCGAGTCCGATCAGTCGCAGCCCGGGCAGGTCGCTCAGGAAGCGTTCGGCATGCCCACCCGCCCCCAGGGTGGCGTCGAGCAGCACCGCGCCCGAACCGTCGGCGTGGTGACGGGTCAGCGCGGGGGTGAGCAGTTCGACGCAACGGTCCAGCAGGACGGGTACGTGCCCGAAGTCTCCCGAATCGTCAGCCACCGCAACACCTCCCCGGATCGGGCGAGACGCCCCTGCATCGAGGTCCCTGTCCGAAGGCACGAACCTGGCGTTGGGGAAGTACGCCAGGGTCGGTTCGGGCAGAGGCCACGTTGCACGGGCATGCGCCTCAGATGATGTCGCCGAGTGCTTCATCGCTGGCCGCGGAGAAGTTCTCTTCGTGGGTCTGCTGGTAGTCCTGCCAGGCTTGCGCGTCCCAGATTTCGAGGTAATCGACCGCTCCGATCACCACGCAATCCTTGGACAGGTTGGCGTAGCGGCGGTGGTCGGCCGACAGCGTGATGCGCCCCTGCGCGTCGGGATGCTGCTCGTCGGTTCCCGCGGCGAGATTGCGCAGGAACGCGCGGGCGTCGGGGTTGCTCCGCGAGGCCTTGCTCGCCCGGCGCGCGAGCTGCTCGAATTCCCCGCGCGGGTAGACGGCGAGGCTGTGGTCTTGGCTCTTGGTGACCATCAACCCCCCTGCCAGCGCGTCGCGGAACTTGGCGGGCAGCGTGAGCCGCCCCTTGTCGTCGAGTTTGGGCGTGTAGGTGCCGAGAAACACCTGCTCACCTCCCCTGTGGGGTCACCCAAACACTGCAGCCACCATACCCCACAATCCCCCACTTCGCCCCATTCCTAGGGTGTCGCGGCGGAGTTTTTCGGGTTGTCCGCCACCCACGGCCGCTCCCATCGGGGCGCGGTGGCTCCCAGGACCACGTCGCGCACCCCGGCGGACGGAAGAAAACCCCACTTCAGGGCCTCGCCACGGGGCCAGTGGGGCATAGTGGGGCCGCTCGGTGGGGCCGGGTGGGGCGTGGGGCCTGCGTCAAAACTCGGTTCGGGCTCGATCCGGCGTCAAAACGGCATCGACCGCCCGACGGTCGCCGGCCGGCCGGGTCGCGTCGGCGATGATGGCGCCGCCGGCCCGCTGCGGGCGTGAAAAAGGGGTAGCCGCGGGGCTACCCCGATGGGTTGACGGTTGCCGCTAGTCGTCGAAGCGGCGGCGGAACCGGTCTTCCATCCGGCTGGTGAACGAACCCCCGCCGCCCTTGTTGCGGCGCTGGCGCGACGAGCCGGACGCCGATCCGGGGAGGTCGGGCCGGCCGGACAGCCGTGGGCCGGTGATGGCGAACACGACGCCGCCGAACATCACGATGAATCCGAAGACGCTGAGGATCGGGAAGTTTCCGATCATGGTGGCCTTGAACGCCACTCCTGAGACCAGCATCGCCAGGCCGATGACGAACAGCGCCGCGCCCTGCAGGCGGCGGCGCGCGGTGGGCGCGCGGAACCCCCCGCCGCGGACGCTCGACGCGAATTTGGGGTCTTCGGCATAGAGAGCGCTCTCGATCTGATCGAGCATCCGCTGCTCATGATCGGAGAGTGGCATTCGTCCCTCCTTGCCGACAGTTTGACGCGTAACTATCGATAGCACGCGGATGCCCGTTGCGGGGGCAACTATTCGAAATGATACGAGGTCAATCTGTGCCTTACCACTGGTTCGGTGCCGATTCTATCCCCGCCGCGGCCGGGCATCAGCCGCAGCCGCAACGGCGGTGCGCTACAACCGCCTTGCCGAACCGGCATGGTTCCCCGGTTCATTGCCGCGACCGCTCGTCGGGGAACCCGCCGCGGGTCCGATAATGACGGTGGCAGCGCGCCGTTGGACCACGGGATGAGGAGGGCACCGCGAGTTGGCGATATTCCTCATCGATCTGCCGCCCACCGATATGGAGCGCCGTCTCGGTGACGCCCTGAAGGTGTATGTGGACGCGATGCGGTACCCGCGGGGCACCGAGAACCAGCGCGCGGCGATGTGGCTCGAGCACATCCGCCGCCACGGGTGGCAAGGGGTGGGCGTCGTCGATGTCGAACTGGCCGAGGGCGCGCCGATCCCGCCGGCGGCGGAGCTGAGCAAGGCGCCGCTGCTCGGCGTGGCCTACGGCTACCCCGGGGCGCCCGGGCAGTGGTGGCAGCAACAGGTCGTCCTCGGCATGCAACGCGGCGGGCTGTCGGCCCAGGAGATCGCCGGCCTGATGAGCAGCTATTTCGAGTTGACCGAACTGCACATCCACCCCCGCGCGCAGGGGCGCGGCCTCGGGGAGGCGCTGGCCCGGCGGCTGCTGGCCGGCCGGGCCGAAAAGAATGTCCTGCTGTCCACCCCGGAGACCAACGGCGAGCCGAACCGGGCCTGGCGGTTGTACCGGCGGCTGGGTTTCACCGACGTCATCCGCCGCTACCACTTCGCGGGTGACCCACGGGCGTTCGCGATCCTGGGCCGCAAGCTGCCCCTGTGACCGCCGGCTCGGGGGCGCGCCCGGACGGACATGCCGAAGCGGCGCGCCGCATCTGGCACGATGACCTGGTGCGCGCCAGCCTCGCCCCGTGCCGACCCGCCGGATTCACCGCGCGGCGGCGCCGCTTGGTGGCCATCGCGATGCTGCTCATGCTGGTGCCGCTGGCCACCGGGTGCCTGCGGGTGCGGGCGTCGCTCACCATCTCGCCCGACGACCTGGTGTCCGGTGAGATCGTCGCCGCCGCTAAACCCAAGACGCCCAAGGACACCGGCCCGCAGCTCGACAGCAACAACCTGCCGTTCAGCCAGAAGGTGGCGGTGTCCAACTACGACAGCGACGGCTACGTCGGGTCGCAGGCGGTGTTCTCCGATCTGACCTTCGCGGAGTTGCCGCAGCTGGCCAACATGAACTCCGACGCGCAGGGCGTCAACCTGTCGCTGCGCCGCAACGGCAACCTGGTGATCCTGGAGGGCCGGGCGGACCTGACGTCGCTGACCGATTCCGAGGCCGAGGTCGAGCTGACCGTCGCCTTCCCGGGCGTGGTGACTTCCACCAACGGCGATCGGGTCGAGTCCACCGTGGTGTCCTGGAAACTCAAGCCGGGCGTGGTGACCACGATGACCGCCCAGGCCCGCTACACCGACCCGAACACCCGGTCGTTCACCGGGGCCGGCGTCTGGCTGGGCATCGCGTCCTTCGCGGCGGCCGGCGTGGTGGCGCTGCTGGCGTGGATGAACCGCGACCGCTCCCCGCGGCTCACCGCACCGCGCGACCAGTCGCCGAGCTAGCCCTGCGGGGCGGGTGACCAGTACGCCAGCATCTCGGCGAACGTCTGGAAGGCGGGCGCCGAGACGCCGTAGGTCGCCTCCAGGTGGATGCTCAGCGGGAAGCCCAGCTCCGCGACCCCGTCGATCACGCGTTTGTACAGGTCGACCATCAGCTGGCGCTTCTCGGGCGGTTCGCTGGCGGCCAGCCGCCTCACGAATTCCTGCTCGGCGGCCACCGCCGCGTTACCCGAGTCCTGGATCAGCCAGTTGATCAGGCCGACCCGGCTCTCCATCTTCGGGACGAACCCGAACGACAGCAGGATCTCCGGCCGGTGGTCGGTGCTGGCGGCGAATTCGCGCAGGAATCCCACGATCGCGTCCGAATACAGCAGCTGGGTCATGCCGTAGGTCGCGCCCTGGTCGCACTTGAAGTTGAACCGGCCCTGTTCGCCGTCCCGGGTGGGGATCAGGATCACCCCGCGGTTGGGCACCAGGTCGCGGTAGATGGACAGGGCGTCGGTCGGGGCGACGCCGGAGCCTTCACCGTCGTTCATGGTGCGCGGAACGCCGACGAAGACCACGCCCTCCATTCCGGCCGCGCGCAACTCGGTCAGCCGCCGGCGCAGCGACGGCTCGTCGGAGAAGGCGGTCACCTGGGTGCACAGGCCGTGCAGCCCGGCCAGCTCGGGCTTGACGATCGACCAGAAGTCCAGCACGTCCAGTTTGGTCTTCATCGTGATCGGACGGTCGTCGTCCTCGGCGATGATGCCCGGGATCATCACGTGCCGCAGCCGGCCGTCCAGACCGGTTTCCGCCGAGAACTGCACCACTTTTCGCGCGTCTTCGAGCGCCCGCTCCCGGCCTTCGTCGGCGTTGGGCGGCACTAGCTCGAGCGCAATGGTGTTGAGTGTCACGCGGCTTCTCTCCATCCGACGACTAGCGGCTTGAGCTTCCCCGGCCGCACGGCAGTGGGCGGTCCCGGCACCCCGACAGCATAGGCGGGGGGCTACTTGCCAAGATCCCCGGTGCGGCGCCGAATACACTGGTCGGGCCCGCGACAAACCGTGCCGCGTCGAGCAGAAAGTCGAGCAGAAAGGGGTGCCGCGCTGAGCCCCAACGCCCCAGCGGCAGCGGCAACCGTCGAGTTGACCGGCGCGATCACCGATCGGCTTCGGCAATACCTGCGCGACCGGCGCGCCGACACCGCCTACATCGGCAGCGACTACGAACTCATGGTCGGGGCGCTCGAGGATTTCGTGCTCAACGGGGGCAAGCGGCTGCGGCCGGCCTTCGCCTACTGGGGCTGGCGGGCCGTCGCGGCCGGGGAACCCGATTCCGAAGTGCTGCTGCTGTTTTCCGCGCTGGAGCTGCTGCACGCCTGCGCCCTGGTGCACGACGACGTGATCGACGACTCCTCGACCCGCCGCGGCCGGCCCACCGCGCATGTCCGGTTCGCGGCCCTGCATCGCGACCGGCAGTGGCGCGGCTCCCCGGAGCGGTTCGGGCTGTCGGCCGCCATCCTGCTCGGCGACCTCGCGTTGTCGTGGGCCGACGACATCGTGCTTCGCGCGGGCCTGGCGCCGGACGCCGCGCGGCGCGTCCAGCGGGTATGGGCCGAAATCCGCACCGAGGTGCTGGGCGGCCAATTCCTGGACATCGTCGCCGAGGCCAGCGCCGCCGAGTCGATCGCGTCGGCGATGAACGTCGATACCTACAAGACCGCCTGTTACACGGTGTCGCGGCCGCTGCAGTTGGGGGCGGCCGCCGCCGCCGACCGGCCCGACGTGCAGGAGGTCTTCGGCCGGTTCGGGACCGACCTCGGGGTGGCGTTTCAGCTCCGCGACGACGTGCTGGGCGTGTTCGGGGATCCGGCGGTGACCGGCAAGCCGTCGGGTGACGACCTGCGGTCGGGCAAGCGCACCGTGCTACTGGCCGAGGCCGTCGAGTTGGCTGAGCGGTCAGATCCGTTGGCCGCCAAGCTGTTACGCGATTCGATCGGCGCGCAGCTGACCGACGAGCAGGTGGACCGGCTGCGCGAGGTGATCGAGTCGGTGGGCGCCCTGGCCGCGGCGGAGCAACGCATCGGCGAGCTGACCCGACGCGCGCTGGCCGCGCTGGCGGCCGCACCCATCGACGCGGCGGCCAAAGCCGGACTCACCGACCTGGCCAGGCTGGCCACCGACCGGTCCGCCTGAACCGATGACCACTCCCACGCACACCCCGCCCTCCGGCTCGCCGGCAGCGAAACCGGCTGGCGGCGGCGGCTTTTCGCGGTTGCGCGCGTTCGCCGTTTCCGAGGACGCCCGGCCGGCGAAGCTGGGCATGCTCGGCGCGGCGCTGATCACCGTGGGCGGCCTTGGCGCGGGCAGCACCCGCCAACACGACCCGCTGCTGGAATCAATGCACATGTCCTGGCTGCGTTTCGGCCACGGCCTGGTGTTGTCGTCCGTGGTGTTGTGGACCGGCGTGGGCCTGATGCTGATCGCGTGGCTGGGTTTGGGCCTGCGCGTGCTGGCCGGCGAAGTGACCGAGTTCATGATGAAGGCCACCACCGGCTTCTGGCTGGTGCCATTGCTGGTGTCGGTGCCCGTCTTCAGCCGGGACACCTACTCGTACCTGGCCCAGGGCGCGCTGCTGCGCGACGGCCTGGATCCGTACGCCGTCGGACCGGTCGCCAACCCGAACAGCTTGCTGGACAACGTAAGTCCCATCTGGACGATCACCACCGCCCCCTACGGCCCCGCGTTCATTCTGGTGGCAAAGCTGGTCACCATGGCCGTCGGCAACAACGTGGTGGCCGGAACGGCGCTGCTGCGCCTGTGCATGCTGCCGGGGCTGGCCCTGCTGATCTGGGCCGCCCCCCGCCTGGCCCGCCACCTGGGCAACGACGGCTCGACGGCCCTGTGGATCTGCGTGCTCAACCCGCTGGTGCTCATCCACCTGATGGGCGGGGTGCACAACGAGATGCTCATGGTGGGACTGATGGCCGCTGGCATCGCGCTGAGCTTCGCCGGGCGCCACGTCCTGGGCACGACGCTGATCACCGTGGCGATCGCGGTCAAGGCCACGGCCGGGATCGCCCTGCCGTTCATGGTGTGGGTGTGGATGCGGCACCTGCGCGACCGTCGCGGCTACCGGCCGGCCACGGCATTCGTGGCCGCCGCGGCCATGTCGCTGCTGATCTTCGTCGTCGTGTTCGGCATCCTGTCGGCCGTGGCCGGCGTCGGGCTGGGCTGGCTGACGGCGCTGGCCGGGTCGGTGAAGATCATCAACTGGCTGACGGTGCCGACCGCGGCCGCCAACATCATCCACGCCGTGTTCAGCGGGTTCTTCCCGGTGCACTTCTACCCGATGCTGCGGATCGCCCGCCTCGTCGGGGTCGCCGTCATCGCCATGGCGCTGCCGCTGTTGTGGTGGCGGTTCCGGCGCGACGATCGGGAGGCACTGACCGGCATCGCGATCTCGATGCTCGTCGTGGTGCTGTTCGTCCCCGCGGCCTTGCCGTGGTACTACTCCTGGCCGCTGGCGGTGGTCGCCCCGCTGGCGCAGTCCCGACGGGCGATCGCGATCATCGCCGGCCTGTCCACGTGGGTGATGGTGATCTTCAAACCCGATGGCTCACACGGGATGTACTCGTGGCTGCACTTCTTGCTGGCCACCGCCTGCGCGCTGATCGCCTGGTACAGCCTGCACCGCGCCCCCGACCGGCGGGCCGGCCAAGCCGAGGAAGCCGCGCTCGCCGCTCAGTAAGCCATGGCCTGCGCCCGGCGCACGACCTCCCGCGCCTGATGCGCGTGTAGGGCGTCGACGGGGCGGGCGTTGCTGATGGAATCCCGGCTGCCGTCGTGGGTGATCGTCAGCGACGGGTCGGGGGTGAACAGCCACCGCACGATCTCCGTGTCGTGGTAGCCGCCGTCGTGCAGGATGGTCAGCAGCCCGGGCAGGCTCTTGACCACCTCACCGGACTTGGTAAAGAACACCTGCGGCACCACCACGCCGCCGTCGCGCTTCACCGCGACCAGGTGGCCTTCCCGGAGTTGCTGCTGCACCTTGCTGACCGAAATCCGGAGCAATTCGGCGACCCGCGGCAGGTCGTAGGTCGGCTCGTCGGGATCCAATACATCGTCGCCGGCAGGAACACTGCTCACGGCGCAAGTGTAGGCCTTGCCACGGCCTTGTGAAGGCATGTTTTTCCGCCCGATTGCACCGTCACCCCTACGATGGCCCCGTGGCCGGACCCCCGACGGGAGACCCCTTGGACAGTGCATTGCTGGACGGCCGCTACCTGGTGCAGTCGAAGATCGCCAGCGGCGGCACGTCGACGGTGTACCGCGGCCTCGACACCCGGCTCGACCGCCCCGTCGCGGTGAAGGTGATGGATTCCCGCTACGCCGGCGACGAGCAGTTCCTGACGCGCTTCCAGCGCGAGGCCCGCACGGTCGCGCGGCTCAAGGACCCCGGCCTGGTCGCCGTCTACGACCAGGGCCTGGACTCCCGGCACCCCTTCTTGGTGATGGAGCTCGTCGAGGGCGGGACGCTGCGCGAGCTGCTGGCCGAGCGCGGGCCGATGCCGCCCTATGCCGTGGCCGCGGTGCTGCGTCCCGTGCTGGGCGGGCTCGCGGCCGCGCACCGGTCCGGCCTGGTCCATCGCGACGTCAAGCCCGAGAACGTGCTGATCTCCGACGACGGCGACGTCAAGATCGCCGATTTCGGCCTGGTCCGTGCCGTGGCCGCCGCCGGAATCACTTCCACCAGCGTCATTTTGGGCACCGTCGCCTACCTGTCGCCCGAACAGGTGCGCGACGGTGACGCCAGCCCGCGCAGCGACGTGTACTCCGCCGGAATCCTCGCCTACGAGCTGCTGACCGGGCGCACCCCGTTCACGGGCGACTCGCCGCTGGCCATCGCGTACCAACGGCTGGACACCGAGGTGCCGCCGCCCAGCGCGGCGATCGACGGTGTGCCCCCGCAGTTCGACGAGTTCGTGCGGCGCGCGACCGCGCGCGACCCGGCCAACCGGTACGCCGACGCGATCGAGATGGGCACCGAGCTGGACGCGATCGCCGAAGAGCTTGCGCTGCCGGACTTCTCCGTCCCCGCGCCGCGCAATTCCGCGCAACACCGGTCGGCGGCGCTGCACCACAGCCGCCTGAGCCAGCGTCCGGCCGGCGCGCAACAGCCCGCACCGGTCCGCCACCCCACCCGCCAGCTGACCCGCGGCCCCGAGGGCCTCTCGGAGCCGCCGCGCGCGCCGGTGTCCGACGACGAGCCCGACGAGGACTACGAATACGCCCCTGTCACAGGCGAATTCGCGGGCATTCCGATCGCCGAGTTCGCATACGCCCGCCAGCGCGGCCGGCGCCTGGTGCTGATCTGGTTCGCGCTGGTGCTGGCGCTCACCGGGATGGTCGCCACCGCGGCGTGGACGATCGGCAGCAACCTGAACGGACTGTTCTAGTCGCGCAGCATCTCGGCGACCAGGAAGGCCAACTCCAGCGACTGCTGGGTGTTCAGCCGCGGGTCGCAGGCGGTCTCGTAGCGCCCGGCCAGGTCGAGGTCCGAAATGTCTTGCGCCCCACCGAGGCATTCGGTGACGTCCTCGCCGGTGATCTCGACGTGGATGCCGCCCGGGTGGGTGCCCAGCGCGCGGTGCACCTCGAAGAAGCCCTGCACCTCGTCGACGACGCGGTCGAAGTGCCGGGTCTTGTACCCGTTGGACGACTCGTGGGTGTTGCCGTGCATGGGGTCGCACTGCCAGATCACCTGGTGACCGGTGGCCTGGACCTTCTCCACGATGGGGGGCAGCAGGTCGCGCACCTTGTTGTTGCCCATCCGGCTCACCAAGGTCAACCGGCCGGGCTTGTTGTTCGGGTCGAGGCGTTCCACGTATTCGACGGCCAGTTCCGGGGTCATCGTCGGGCCGATCTTCACGCCGATCGGGTTGGCGATCACCTCCGCGAACGCGATGTGCGCGCCGTCGAGCTGGCGGGTGCGCTCGCCGATCCAGACGGTGTGCGCCGACAGGTCGAATAGCTGCGGCTCGCCGTCGTCGCTTTCCGACAGCCGCAGCATGGCCCGCTCGTAGTCGAGCACCAAAGCCTCATGGCTGGCGTAGATTTCGGCGGTCTGCAGGTTGCGGTCGGCCACGCCGCACGCACTCATGAACCGCAGGCCCCGGTCGATTTCGGTGGCCAGCGCCTCGTAGCGCGCGCCGGCCGGCGACGTCCGCACGAATTCCCGGTTCCAGTCGTGGACCAGATGCAGCGACGCCAGCCCCGAGGACGTCAGCGCCCGCACCAGGTTCATCGCCGCACTGGCGTTGGCGTAGGCGCGCACCAGCCGCGACGGGTCGTGCTCGCGGGCGGCCGCATCCGGCGCGAAGCCGTTGATCATGTCCCCGCGGTAGGACCGCAACCCCAGGGCGTCGATGTCGGCCGACCGCGGCTTGGCGTACTGGCCGGCGATGCGGGCCACCTTGACCACCGGCATGCTGGCGCCGTAGGTGAGCACCACGGCCATCTGCAGCAGGGCGCGGATGTTGCCCCGGATGTGGGGTTCGGTGTTGTCGGTGAAGGTCTCGGCACAGTCGCCGCCCTGCAGCAGGAACGCCTCGCCCTTGGCCACCTGGGCCAGCTGCTCCTGCAGCCGCAGGATCTCCGACGGCACCGTGACCGGCGGCACGCTCTCCAGGACGGTGCGCATCGCCGTCGCCTGGTCGGCAGGCCAGCTGGGCTGCTGGGCCGCCGGCTTGGCCAGCGCGGCGTCCAGCCGCGCCCGCAGGTCGCTCGGTAACGGGGGCAGCGACGGCAGCTGGTCGATCGGGATGTCGACTGTCCAGTTCATCGGTCCATGGTAACCGGGCCGCGAGGGTGACTGATCAGCGCGAACGTCGTTCGGGCGATGCTCCCCCGTCCGGATCGCCCCCGTGGCCGCCGGCGTCCGCAGCTGTGATCAGACGGAATCGGCGCAGCTGGTCGCGGGCGTCGACCAGCGCGTCGTGGGCGTCGCGGGACCGCGGCGGCATCGGCGGGCACCCCCGGTCCTCCCAAAGTTGCCGCAGGTCCCGGGTGAAGCGGGGCAGCGCCCGCGGCAACTCGGGCATCGTGCCCCACAGCTGGCACAGGGCCACGTGGTCGTAGGCGCCGATCCAGGCCCACAACTCGATCGGCTCGGTGCCGGCGACGCCGAAGAACTCCTCCAGGTCCAGGCGAATCTGCCTGCGGGAGCGCCACAGCTGCGACGCCGGCGACGGCAGCTTGGGCAGCACGTTGGCGCGCACCCAGGCGCCGGCGCGCTCGGGGTCGAATTCCGTGGACACGGCGTAATACTCGCGGCCGTCCTCGGCGACCACCCCGATCGAGATCAACTCGATGGTGCGGCCGTCCTCGATGAATTCGGTGTCGTAGAAGTACCGCACCGGAGCAAGCCTACGGCCGGCGACGGCGAGCGCGGGAACCGCGCGAGTAAGGAGGCGGCCCGTCGATACGGCCGGCGACGGCGAGCGCGGGAACCGCGCGAGTAAGGAGGCGGCCCGTCGATACGGCCGGCGAGCCGGCTATCTGCCGATCAGGATCGGCTCGGTGGGCGGGGGTGCCGCGTGGACGTCGTGGTCGAGCTGGGCGTCGACCGCGCGTTCGTCGGGCAGGCTCGGGGTGCCCGCGATCGCACACTGGACCCACAGCTTGGCCCGCACGACCGGGCGGCGCAGCCGGCGTTCCCGCTGCAGCGCGCGCCGCATCTTGTCGGGCTGGACGGTATAGCGCCAGCGGGCCCAGGGTGCGTGCGGGCGCGACAACCGGATGGCGCCGATGACCAGCAGGACGACGATGAACATGCCGAGCAAACCGGTCCACACCTTGCCCTTGAGCACCACCACCACGGCCATCGGCAGCGTCAACACCAAGGCGCCGGCCACCGCGGCCCGCAGCGGCCACGATTCGGCGCCCTCCCAGATCGGCAGGAAGAACATCAGCGGGTGCAGGCCCATGATCAGCAGACCGGCCACGCCCACCGCCGCGAACACCGCGTCCACCGAGGTCCGCCCATCCTCGGACCAGTAGACGTCCGACAGGTGCAGGATCAGCGCGTACTCGTCGAGCACCAGGGCGGCCCCGATCCCGAAAAAGATTGCGGCCAAGGTGAAGTCGGGCTCTTGCCCGTCGATGGACAGCGTGACCAGCGTCAGGCCCGACAGCAACACCAACACCACCCCGAACGTCACGTGGTGGATGTGGATCCCACCGACGTGCACGTTGCGCGGGTGCCACCATCGGGCGGGGCGGCCGGCGTCGGCGCGGTGGCGGATGAAGCGCACGAAAGATCGGGTGACGAAGAACGTGAGGATGAACGCCACCAGGCAACACAGCAGGGGCAACCGGCCGGCCTCGATGATGTCGTGCGCGAACCAGTGGGTCACCCGCAGCACGAACCAGTGGAGCACTCTTGAAACCTACGCCTGTGAGCGCCGACGCCGCGGGAGCCGCGCTGTGCCACGTGCCACGCCCACCCACCGATTACGCTGTTGTGCGACATGAGTAAATGGCGGGCGCCCGACCAGGGCTTACCAAGCAAACGTGGCCCCGGTCAGGTGCTGTTGTGGTGCGGACTTTGGGTGCTGGCGGCGGCGGGGCTGGGCTACGCGGGTTGGCAACTGTTCGGGCACATCCCCTACCGCATCGACATAGACGTGTACCAGATGGGCGCGCAAGCCTGGATGCACGGGCATTCGCTGTACCACGGCGAGGTGCTGTTCCACACGCCGATCGGCCTTGACCTGCCGTTCACCTACCCCCCGCTGGCGGCGATCGTGTTCTGCCCATTCGCCTGGCTGCACATGCCGGCCGCCAGCGTCGCGATCACCGCGCTGACCTTGGTGCTGCTGGTGGTGTCGACCGTGATCGTGCTGACCCGCCTGGACGTCTGGGCCGCCTCGTCGGCGTTGCCCGGCCCGGCCTGGCTGCGCCGCTGGTGGCTGGCCATCGTCATCACCGTCGGGGCGACGCTGTGGCTGGAACCCATCACCTCCAACTTCGCCTTCGGCCAGATCAACGTCGTGCTGATGACCCTGGTGATCGCGGACTGCATGCCCCGTCGCACGCCGTGGCCGCGCGGCCTTCTGCTGGGGCTGGGCATCGCGCTCAAACTGACGCCGGCGGTCTTCCTGCTCTACTTCCTGCTGCGCCGCGACAACCGTGCGGCGCTGACGGCGGTGCTGTCCTTCGTGGCGGCGACGACGGTCGGTTTCGTTCTGGCGTGGAGCGATTCGTGGGAGTACTGGACGCACACACTGCAACACACGGACCGGATCGGCGAGGCGGCGTTGAACACCGATCAGAACATCGCCGGGGCGCTGGCCCGGATCGGCCTGGGTGAGCAGCCGCGCTTCCTGCTGTGGGTGGCGGCCTGCCTGCTCGTGCTGGCGCTGACCGTATGGGCGATGCGCAGGGTGCTGCGGGCCGACGAGCCCGCGCTTGCGGTGGTGTGCGTTGCGCTCTTCGGCCTGGTGGTCTCGCCGGTCTCGTGGTCGCACCACTGGGTGTGGGGGTTGCCGACGGTCGTGGTGCTCGCCGTGCTGGCCTGGCGGCGCCGCAACGTGGCGCTGGCCGTGGTCGGCCTCGCCGGTGTCGCGCTGATGCGGTGGTCGCCGATCGACCTGCTGCCCAAGCACCACGAGGCGACCGCGGCCTGGTGGCGCCAGCTGGCGGGGATGTCCTACGTGTGGTGGGCGCTGGCGGTCCTGGTCGTGGCCGGGCTGACGGTCACCGCCCGCACGCCGTCGCGGGATACGGCACCGCAGCAATTGACGCCGGTGACAGCCGCCGGATAACCGGGTACACCTAGCCGGCGGCGGTTTCCGGGATCCGCTCGGCCTGGCTGGACGATCCGTCACCGTTGCGGCGTTCCTTGAGGCTGGCGGCGTAGATGTCCACGTACTCCTGGCCGGACAGCCCCATCAGCTCGTAGATCACCTCGTCGATGACGGCCCGCTCGATGAAACGGTTGCCGGCCAGCCCCTCGAAACGGGAGAAGTCCATCGGCTTGCCGAAGCGCACGGTCACCCGCCCGAAGCGCAGCATGTTCGTGCCGGGCGGGTTGACGACGTTGGTGCCGATCATCGCGACCGGGATCACGGGCACCCCGGTGTGCAGGGCCAGCCGCGCGAGGCCGGTCTTGCCCTTGTACAGCCGGCCGTCGGGCGAGCGGGTGCCCTCGGGGTACATCCCCAGCAGCTTGCCCTGGGACAGCAGCCGCTCGGCGGTGGTCAGCGCGGCCTGCGCGCTGTCGGCGTCGGTCCGGTCGATCGGCACCTGGCCGACGGCGGTGAAAAACCAGCGCTGAAACCAACCCTTCAGGCCGGTTCCGGTGAAGTATTCGGCCTTCGCCAGGAATGTGATCCGCCGACGCACCACCAAGGGCAGATAGAAGCTGTCCATCACCGCCAGGTGATTGCTGGCCAGGATCGCCGGACCGGAACTCGGAATGTGTTCCAGCCCTTCAACTTTTGGGCGGCCGAGCAAGGCCAGCAACGGGCCGAGGAGCACGTACTTGAATAGCCAGTACCACATGGCCCTCCCTCTCGCCCGCCGTTCTGCGCCAACTGTACCCATCGCTTGCGCACGGGACCACCTTCGGCGCAGCCGGTTACTCCTCGACGGTGACCGGGATCGGCTGATAGCGGGTCCGGGTGGCGGCGTCCGGGGTCTCCGCCTCGGTGACGCCGTCGCCGGGCGGCCCGTCCGGTGGCGGGGGCGCCGCGCCGTTGACGTCGTCGAGCATGGCGCGTACCACCTCGAGCAGGGCGATGCTGTGGTCGGCGATCACGGTGATCAAGGGGTGCTGGTCGCCGGTCGCCAGCGCGGCCAGCGCGCACACCGGGCACCACACCTGCTGACACTTCCCCGTCCCGACGCCCCGGCCCGCCGTCAGCGCGGCCGCCGTCCGCATCGCCGGGTCGATCCCGTCCAGGATCGCCTGGGCGAGCCTGCGCAGCTCCGGACCGATCTCGGAATGACCCTCACTCACTTAGGCCACACCTCCGGGTCTGGTCGAAATCGGACTGTCAGCTCGCCGCCCCGCAGGTGTGCGTCCAGCACCGTGCACCGCCGGAGCACAGACGCCAGCCGAACCCTGCGCCGCAATCCGCCCGCGCTGATGATGAGGTCGTCATCGACGCGACCCAGCGTCAGCCCAGACGGATCGAGTTGCGGCAACGCTAGCCGCATTCGGTAGACGGAACCAAGTCCCGTTCCGGATTCCAGGTCCACCGTCGGCCGCAGCGGTCCCGGCGGCGCGGCGCCGCCGCGCCGGCGCGCGCTGTCGAGCAACGCGCCCAGCGCCTTGGCGCCGATCGGCTCGCCGGACAGGTGCGGAGTCATCACCAGGGCCACCTCACCAATGGTGGCGTCGAGCTCGTCGAGAACACCACGTTGTTCGGAAATGCGTTCGGCGTACCAGTAAAACGCGGGGTGATCGGGCAGGTTGCGGTATTCGTAAGAATCGTCTTCGGTCAGAACCTGATTGACGATCAGCTCCTCGACGCGCACGCCCATCAACGCCAGCGAGCCCAGCGTCCGGGCCGCCTCGGCCGCCACCACTCGCTCCGGGGTCAACACCAAATGCGCGCTGACCAATTCGCCGTCGGTCAGCAGGGCGCCCAGCCCCTCGACGCTAGAGCTGATGCGTTCGAGCAGTTCCACCACCGCCGCCGACCGGGCGTCGTCGGCGCCGATGGACAGCCGCCGATGCCGCGGCCACGCCCGCTCGACGTAGAGCCCGAAGGTGGCGGGCAGGGTCAACATGCGCAACGCGTCGGCGGTCGAGGCACAGTCCACGACGACGCGGTCCCAGCCCCCGGAGACGGCCAGCTCACCGACGGCGTGCAGGCCGAGCACTTCCTGAACGCCCGGTAGTGCCGAAAGTTCTTCCGGCGCAATGGTACTCAGTTCGGATTCGGGGAACCGCCGATCCAGGGTGTCGACCACGTCGCGCCAGCGCGACTCGAGCAGGGCCAGAGTGTCCAGGGCCAGCGCGTCGAGAAAGCCCCCGCCGGCCTGCTCGTCATCGGCAAGCACCCGAACCAGTTCGCCCTGGCTCGGCGGGACGGGGACGCCGAACACGTCGCCGAGTGAGTGCGCCTGGTCGGTGGACACCACCAGCACCCGCTGGCCGGCGCTCGCGGCACTGACCGCGGTGGCGCACGCCAGCGTGGATTTTCCTACCCCGCCCTTGCCAACGAATAGACTGATCCGGGCCGGGGTGGACGCCCGCGATTCGTTGGACTCACTCAGCCCTCGACTCGTTTCTTCAGATCCTTCAACGCGGTGTCGGTCAGCCGGCGCTCGGCCTTGCGTTTGAGCAATCCGATCATGGGGACGGCGAGGTCGACCGAGAGCTCGTAGGTGACCTCGGTGCCAGATCCCTTGGGCGCCAACCGATATGTGCCCTCCAGGGAACGCAGCAAGGAGCTGGAGACCAGCGTCCAACTGACCGACTGCCGGTCCTTGGGCCACTGGTAGGACATGACCAACGTGTCCTTGAGCACCGCGGCGTCCAGCACCACCCGCGCGACCTTGGGGTAGCCGTCGGCGTCCGTCTCCTGGACCTCGGCCTCCCGGTATTCGGAGATCCACTGCGGGTAGGAATCGATATCCGCGATCACGTCCATCACCGTGCCCGGGTCGGCCTCGATGTAGATGGTCTGCGACGTCTTCTCCGCCACCTGGTGTTGCCCTCTCTCCTGCAAGCGGTCGACGCCGCCGGCGGGGAAACTACCGTGCGGGTCTACCCCCCGGGCCTCCGGTCCGAAACGGTACTCTCCCCTGCAAACCTGACCCGGCTAAACTACCGGAGAAACTCCGACCGGGCGGAGGCGTTCCAGCGTCGTTTTGACCTCGAAGGCCATTTTCTTTCCCGCCACCCGACGGCGGTGTGTCATTTTCGCCAGATTGAGCTTCGCCAGCTGCCAGGCCGCCACCCCGGTGGGTTCGGCGTGCAGGAAATAGTGCAGCACCACCCCATCGAGCGACGGTTCCAGCCAGATCTCCATGGTGCCGGTCAACGCGCCGGTGACCGCCCAACGGATGCCCTTGTCGGCGCGGTCCTCGACGACCTGCAGGCGCAGGTCCGGCCACCAGCGACGCCAGCACGACGGATCGGAGACGGCGGCGCCGACCCGCGCGCCGTCGGCGGCGATGAACGTCTCGTCGGCGATCTGGATGCTGTTCACCACCTCAGCTTCACACACCTCGCCCGAGGCCCGGCAGACTGCCACCGTTCCTGCGTGAATGCGCGGATTAGGCTGGACGACATCAAGCCGTCCCCCGGATACGTCACTAGCCAAACGAGGTCAGTAAGAGTGCGTGAGTACAGTGTCCCCGCCCGCTTCTCCGTCGGCGAGCACGACAACATCGCGGCCATGGTCTTCGAGCACGAGCAGCAAGACCCCGGCTTCGTCATCTTCCGGCGCCAGGTCGACGGCGTCTGGACCGACGTCACCTGCGCCGAGGTGGCCAAACAGGTCCGCTCGGCGGCGCTGGGCCTGATCGGGCTCGGGG
Organism: Mycobacterium sp. UM_11; assembly: GCF_001414075.1. NCBI lineage: Bacteria > Bacillati > Actinomycetota > Actinomycetes > Mycobacteriales > Mycobacteriaceae > Mycobacterium > Mycobacterium sp. UM_11. The sequence goes on from NZ_LATC01000021.1 coordinate 30,412, forward strand.
TGCAGGCCGGTGACCGGGTGTCCATCTTCTCGGCCACCCGCTACGAGTGGGCGATCATCGACCTCGCGATCCTGTCCGTGGGCGCGGTCACCGTGCCGATCTACGAGACGTCGTCGGCCGAGCAGGTGCGCTGGGTGCTGCAGGACTCCGAGGCGGTGCTGGCGTTCGCCGAAACCGACGCGCACGCCGCGATGGTCACCGAGCTCACCGCCGAGCTGCCGGCGCTGCGCCGCGTGCTGCACATCGACGGCTCGGGCCCGAAGGCGCTGGATCAGCTCGCCGAGGCCGGCGAGTCGGTCGAGCCCCCGGAGCTGACCGCCCGCCAGGAGGCGCTGCGCGCCGACGACCCGGCCACGCTCATCTACACCTCGGGGACCACCGGGCGGCCCAAGGGCTGCCAGCTGACCCACTCCAACCTGCTGTACGAGACCCGGGGCGCCAAGGAATGCCTGCCCACCCTGCTGGACGAGGGGCAGCGGCTGCTGATCTTCCTGCCGCTGGCCCACGTGCTGGCGCGCTCGCTGACGCTCTCGGCGTTCGCCAACAAGGTGACGGTCGGGTTCACCAGCGACATCAAGAACCTGCTGCCGATGTTCGCGGTGTTCAAGCCGACGGTGGTGGTGTCGGTGCCGCGGGTGTTCGAGAAGGTCTACAACACCGCCGAGCAGAACGCCGTCAACGACGGCAAGGGGCGGATCTTCGCGGCCGCCGTGCAGACCGCCGTCGACTGGAGCCAGGCCCAGGACCGCGGCCGGCCGGGGCTGGTGCTGCGCGCCAAGCACGCGGTGTTCGACCGGCTGGTCTACCACAAGTTGCGCGCCGCCCTGGGCGGTGAATGCCACGCGTCGGTTTCGGGCGGGGCCCCGCTGGGGGCGCGGCTGGGCCACTTCTACCGCGGCGTGGGTTTGACGATCCACGAGGGCTACGGCCTGACCGAGACCAGCTCGGCCATCACGGTCAACCAGGTCGGCAACGTCAGGATCGGGACGGTCGGAACGCTGTTGCCGGGCAACAGCATGCGCATCGCCGAGGACGGCGAGCTGCTGGTGCGCGGCGGCGTGGTGTTCAGCGGCTACTGGCGCAACGAGCAGGCCACCAACGACGCGTTCACCGACGGCTGGTTCAAGACCGGCGACCTCGGCGCGCTGGACGAGGACGGCTTCCTGAAGATCACCGGCCGCAAGAAGGAGATCATCGTCACCGCGGGCGGCAAGAACGTCGCGCCGGCGGTGCTCGAGGACCAGCTGCGGGCGCACGCCCTGATCAGCCAGGCCATGGTGGTGGGCGACGCCAAGCCGTTCATCGGCGCCCTGATCACGATCGACCCCGAGGCGTTCGGCGCCTGGAAGGAACGCAACCACAAGGCCGCCGACGCGTCGGTGGGCGACCTGGCCACCGACCCCGACCTCATCGCCGAGGTGGATGCGGCCGTCAAGCACGCCAACCTGGCGGTGTCGCACGCGGAGTCCATCCGCAAGTTCCGCATCCTGCCGGTCGACTTCACCGAGGACACCGGTGAGCTGACGCCGACGATGAAGGTCAAGCGCAACGTGGTCGCCGAGAAGTTCGCCGCCGACATCGAGTCGATCTACGAGAAGGAATAGCGCGCCCGCCTCGCCCGCGAGCGTCACGCTGGCGTGACGCTCGAGCCGCCCTCTAGGCCCGCAGAAGCCCGGCCAGCCGCGCCGCGAGCACGTCCCACCGCCAGTGGCCCAGCGCCCACTCGCGTCCGGCCGCGCCCATCGCGGCCGCCCGATCCCGATCGCCGAGCACCGCGCTGACCGCGTCGGCGACGGCGTCCCGCGAGCGCCCATCGACCACCAGCCCAGTCTTGTTGTGCTGCACGGCTTCTGGAGCGCCGCCGGAGTCGCCGGCGATCACCGGCTTGCCCGTCGCCGACGCCTCGAGGAACACGATGCCCAGCCCCTCGACGTCCATGCCGGCACCGCGGGTGCGGCATGGCATGGCGAAGACGTCGGCCAGCGCGTGATGGGCCGGGAGCTCGGCGGCCGGCACGCCGCCGGTGAACGTCACCTGGTCGGCCACCCCGCAATCGCGCGCCAGCTTGCGCAGCGAGTCCAGATAGGGGCCGCCGCCGACGATCACCAGGGCCGCCCCGTCGACCCGTTGCCGGATCGACGGCAGCGCCTTGATCAGCATGTCCTGGCCCTTGCGCGGGACCAGGCGGGACACGCACACGACGGTGGGCCGCTCACCGAGCCCATACCGGTCGCGCAGCGCGGCGCCCGCGGCGGGGTCGGGCCGGAACCGGTCGGTGTTCACCCCGGGCGGCAGGTATTCCAACGAGGCGTGCGGCCCGAACGCCGGCGCGAACCGGTCGCGGGTGTAGCGGCTGACGAAGGTGACGACGTCGGTGGTGTCGCCGATGCGGCGCAGCACCGACCGCGCGACCGGCAGCATCGACCAGCCCACCTCGTGACCGTGCGTGCTGGCCACCACCCGGGTCGCCCCGGCCTGGCGGGCGCGCTGGGCGAGCAGCGCCAGCGGCGCCGCCGCGCCGAACCAGACGGTGTCGATGCCGTTGTCGGCGATCAGCCGGCGCATCCGGGAATCGACCGCCGGACCCGGCAGCATCAGCGTGCCCGGATGGCGGACCACCCGATAGCCGGCCGCTTTGGCCGAGTCGTCGAAGGCGTCGGCGCCCTTCCATTGCGGCGCGTACACGGTCACCGAATGCGATCCGGCGGCGACCAGCGGACCGACGAAGTCGTTGAGGTAGGACTGGATGCCGCCCGGCCGGGGCGGAAAGTCGTTGGTTACCAGCAGGACCCGACTCACTGCGACAGGCTAGCCTGGCGGCGCGCGCGGGCCGTGCGGGGCATCCGTCAGGCCGGGTGGGTCAGCCAGGCGTGCCAGCGCACGAGCAGGCCCGGCGTATCGGTGGCCAGGACGTCGTGGACGGCGGTGGGCACGTCGGTGTGGCCGACCCCGCACACCGCCAGATACAGGTCGCGCAGCTTGGCGGCCCCGTAGGTGTCCGCGACGAAGCGGGCGAACCACCACGCGCGGTCGTAGGACAGCGAGCGCTGCGGCCCGGGCGCGTCCAGGTCGGCGTCCGAGGGCAGCGTCAGCGGCACCGGCAGCGCGTCGGGGGGCACCGGCGTCTGGGGCCGGGCGATGAAGTCGGCCACCCCTTCGGCCAGCCATCGGGGCGCATCCGGGGCGGTGTCCACACGCGCGGCGTAGTGAAAAAGCTCGTGCGCCAACACAATTCGTAGCGCACCCGCGGTCATGCCGGCCGCACCCGGCGCGAACACGATCCGCTCATTGATGGCCGCCCGGCGCGCGGGATCGACACGGTCGACGACGGTTACCGCCGCGATGTCGGCCCATTGTGCCGGCGGGCCCCCGCCCGCGGCGGCGCGGAACTCCTCGTCGGTGCGGGCCGCGATCACGGTGATCTCCCGCGACCAGTCGACACCCCAGAACGCTTCGACCGCGTTGATCGCGCCGCCGATGTCGGCGGAGACGCGCGACAGCAGGCGGTCGCCGCCGAGTCCCAGCAGCCGAACGGTGCGGTCGCCGGCGACCATCGACCTGGTCGCCGCGGCGACCTCGCTACGCGCTGGAGTGATCAGCTGCGCGGGGCGTGCGCGGCTGTCGCTTTCCGCGTCGAAGGGCACGGCCGCGGCGACGATCAATTCGACAACGAATACCCAGGCCAGCAGCATCGTCAGCCGCTGGCGCGGCGTCCGGGGGCCCCTACTAGTAGCGGCGGGCGTCGTGGACCGGGCCTGCGGCATTCATCGGCACCACCCGCACCGGCTGGCCGTAGGTGGAGGAATGGATCACCATGCCGTCACCGACGTAGAGGCCGCTGTGTGACGCGTCGTTGTAGAAGGTGATCACGTCCCCGGGCTGCAGGTCCGACAGCGCCACCGGTTGGCCGCCCGTGGCCTGCGCCTGGCTGGAGTGCGGCAGCGATATGCCGGCCTGCTGGAACGCCCACATCACCAGCCCGGAGCAGTCGAATCCGCCGGGCGCGGCGCCACCCCACACATACGGCGAGCCGACCTGGGTCAGCGCCGCCTGCACGACGGTCGCGCGGTCACCGCCGCCGACCCCGCCGCCGAACGGTCCGGGCATTCCGCCGGGCGGCGGCGCCTCACCGGGTACCTGTCCGGCCGGTGGCGGCGCGCCCGGCGGCGCGGCGTCCGGCGCGGGCGCGCCGGGTGCCGGGAGCCCGGCCGGGATGGGCCCGGGGTCGGCGAGCGCGGTGCGCTGCTCGGGCGACAGGGATACGTATTGCGACTTGACGACCGCGATCTGCACCTGCAGCTGACTTTGCTTGGACTGCAGGCTCGCTCGCACCGCGGCGGCCTGCTCGGCCGCGCTCTTGGCGTCGGCGGCGGCCTTCGCGGATTCCCGCTCGGCCTTGGCGGCCTGCTCGCCGGCCACCCGGAAGTTCGTCATCTGGTCGGACATCTGCGTCGCCATCAACCGCTGCATGGCCAGCTTGTCGATCAGCCCCTGCGGCGATCCGGCGGTCAGCATGGCCGTCATGCCGTCGACCCGGCCGCCCATGTACGTCGCGGCGGCGAGCTTGTTCACGGCGCCCTGGAACGAGGCCAGGCGGGCCTTGGCGGCGTCGACGGCGGCCTGGGCGTCGTCGTGCTTCTTCTCCGCCGCACGCTCGGCCACCAACTTGTTGTTCAGGTCGAGCTGCGCGCTGTGCATCGCCTCGGTGGTCTGCTCGGCCTGGCGGGACAGCTCGTTGAGCTTCGCCAGCGCGTCCTCGGCCGGGTCGGCCCAGACGTTCGCGGCAAGGACGCCGGAAAAGACCGTGAAGCCCGCTAGGGTCCCGATGGCAGATCGTGTGAGGACACGCGCAAACGGGTATCTAGAGTCAAGCCTCAAGATTTTGCTTCCTTAAACGGCCATCGACGACCGCGCGTCGTCGAGCTGGTTTAGGTCTCAAACAGGTTACGAAACGATATCGACGTTTGTCCAAAGCGAGCGGTTAAGAAATTGGAAAGATTTCTGTCATAACCATGTGAACGCCGATGTCCCCCTCGTAAACCTTTGGCACACAAAGCATCTTAAGCCACCCCAAAATCGTGTCCGCGGCGGATGGGTACCAGCCGCAATCGCGGCGCGAGTCCCGCATCGGCAAGCACCGCCAATGCAGCGCATTCATCCTCCGACAAAGTTTCCGGGACCCCGAGTAACACGCTGACGACGCAGTCGCGGCATCCCGGGCCGCGCACCGCGCAGTCGTCACAGTCGATCACCACCGGCGCCCCCGCTTCCGGCACCGTCGCGCCGTAGCTGTCGGGCCCACTGCTTCGTGCCATCGGATTGGTCCTCTCGGTCAGGCTTGGCGAACGTCAGGTCGGACTACCCGAACGGTAACCGCGGCCACCGACAACCCGCCGGGGTCGCGTTTGGGCTGGCACCGGGCCCGGTTCGATCGGCGTGGCGGCCGCGCTGGTGTCGGTGGCGGCGCTTAACGTCGCGGCCATGGGTGCCGGTGGTGCGACTCAGCTCAGCTTCGCCGAGTTGGGGCCGTCATTTGCCACCGCCGAAGTACCGCTGCGGGACACCACCTTCGTGATAGTCGACCTGGAAACCACCGGCGGGCGCACGAAGTGCACCGACGGAAGCGTTCCCGACGCCATCACCGAGATCGGGGCGGTCAAAGTCCGCGGCGGGGTGGTCCTGGGCGAGTTCGCCACGCTCGTCGACCCGCAGCGCAGCATCCCGCCCCAGATCGTGCAGCTCACCGGCATCACGACGGCGATGGTGTCGGACGCCCCGACCATCGACGCGGTGCTGCCGATGTTCTTCGAGTTCGCCGGCGATGCGGTGCTGGTCGCCCACAACGCCGGGTTCGACATCGGGTTCCTGCGCGCGGCGGCGGCGCGGTGCGATATCGCCTGGCCGCGGCCGCAGGTGCTGTGCACGGTGCGGCTGGCCCGCCGGGTGCTCAGCCGCGAGGAAGCGCCCAGCGTGCGGCTGGCCGCCCTGGCGCGGTTGTTCGCCGTCGCCACCCAGCCCACGCACCGCGCCCTCGACGACGCCCGCGCCACCGTCGACGTGCTGCACGCGCTGATCGAGCGGGTGGGCAATCAGGGCGTACACACCTTTGCCGACCTGCGTTCCTACCTGCCGGACGTGACCCCGGCCCAGCGGCGCAAGCGCGTCCTCGCCCACGGCCTGCCCCGCCGGCCGGGGGTCTACCTGTTTCGGGGGCCGTCCGGCGAGGTGCTCTACATCGGCACCGCCGTCGACCTGCACCGCCGGGTCGGTCAGTACTTCACCGGCGCCGACCCGCGCGGCCGGATGAAGGAGATGGTCAACCTGGCCACCGCGGTCGACCACGTCGAGTGCGCCCACGCGCTGGAGGCCGGCGTCCGCGAGCTGCGGCTGCTGGCCGCGCACGCCCCGCCCTACAACCGCCGGTCGAGGTTCCCGCACCGCTGGTGGTGGGTGGCGCTCACCGACGAGGCCTTCCCGCGGCTGGCGGTGGTGCGGGCGCCCCGGCACGACCGCGCCGTCGGCCCGTTTCGGTCCCGCGCCGACGCGGCCGACACCGCCGACCTGCTCGCCCGCTTCACCGGCCTGCGGACGTGCACCACCCGGCTGGGCCGCTCGGCCCTGCACGGCCCGGGCTGCGCCGAGGCGGAGGTCTCGCCCTGCCCCGCGGCCCGCGACATCACGCCCACCCAATACGCCGCAGCCGTGGCGCGCGCCGCCGCGTTGATGGACGGAATGGACAACGCCGCCCTGTCGGCCGCCGTGGACCAGGTCACCGTGCTGGCCGCCCGGCACCATTTCGAGAGCGCCGCGCGCCTGCGCGACCGCACCGCCACGGCCGTCGAAATATTGTGGCGCGGCCAGCGATTGCGGGCCTTGGCCGCGCTGCCCGAGCTGATCGCCGCCGCACCCGACGGCGAGGGCGGATACCACCTCGCCGTCGTGCGGCACGGCCAGCTCGCCGCGGCAGGCGCGGCGCGCCGCGGGGTGCCCCCGATGCCGGTGATCGACGCCATTGTGGCTGCGGCACAAGCGATCTTGCCCATCCCGGCGCCCCTGGGCGGGGCGTTGGTGGAGGAATCCGCGCTCATCGCGCGCTGGCTGGCCGGTCCGGGTGTGCGCATCGTCCGCGTCGACGACTCCCCCGACGCCGCGGGCTGGGCTTCGCCGTTGCGTTCGGCCGGCGTGTGGGCGGCGTGGGCGGCCTCGGCACGCTCGGCGCGGCTCGCGTATGAGCAAGTGGCCCAACGCGACTCAGAGCTGCTGGCTGAACCGCACCCATCGCGCGAGCAGCTGTTCGGCCGCACCGGAGTCGATCGCCGCGCAGGCGCGTTGCAGCCCGTCCTCCCAAGCCGGCAGCCATTCAGCGCGGCTGGATAGGCCGGCGTGCGCGACGATCGCCCCGGCCGCGTTCAGCACGACGGCGTCCCGGACCGGACCCTTGGCGCCGGCCAGCACCGCGCGCACCTCCGCCGCGTTAGCTTGCGCGTCACCGCCCAGCAGGTCGCCGAGATCGGCTCGGGCGAAACCGAATCCGGCCGGATCGAAGGTCAGCTTGTCCACCGTCCCGGCCTGCACCCGCCAGATCGTGCTGGTGGTCGTCGTGGTCAGCTCGTCCAGCCCGTCGTCGCCGTGCACCACCAGCACGCTGGATCGACGCGCCGCGAACACCCCCGCCATCACCTCCGCCAGGTCCGCGAACGCGCAGCCGATCAGGCCCGCCCGCGGCTTGGCCGGATTGGTAAGCGGCCCAAGGAGATTGAACACGGTCGGCACCCCGACCTCGCGGCGCGCCGCCGACGCGTGCCGGTACGACGGGTTGAACAGGGGCGCGAAGCAGAACCCGATGCCGACTTCGGTCAGGCTCCGCGCGACCTGCTCGGGTTCCTGCTCGATGCGCAGCCCGAGCGCCTCCAGGGTGTCGGCGCCGCCGGACAACGACGAGGCCGCCCGGTTGCCGTGTTTGACCACCGGAACGCCCGCGGCCGCGACCACGATCGCGGCCATGGTGGAAAGGTTGACGGTGTTGACGCCGTCACCGCCGGTCCCGACGACGTCCACCGTGTCGTCGCGCATGCCGGCGGGCATCGGCAGCGCGTGGCTCAGCATGACGTCGGCCAGCTCGCTCACCTCGGCCGCGGTCGGCACCTTCATCTTCATCGCGACCGCGAACGCGGCCACCTGCGCCGGGCTCGCGTCACCGGCCATGATCTGCTCCATGGCCCAGGCGGCCTGGCCCCGCGCCAGATCCTGGCCGTCGGTCAACCGGGCCAGCACCCCCGGCCACGACGGCGCCGCGACCCGGGCGGAACCGCCGAGGGGCGAAGCCTCAGATGACAGAGCCACGCGCCGATGGTCCCACGAGGAGCGAACCTCCCCCAACCGGCGCGGACGGCCGCCCGCGTCCGGCGCGGTCGCGACGCGAAAAGATCAAATGCCGCCCCGGGTGGAGTTCAACAACTACAAAGCGTCATACTTGCGGATGTGACCAGCGCTGTAGGGACCTCGGGTACTGCAATCACGTCGCGGGTTCATTCGTTGAATCGACCCAACATGGTCAGTGTCGGCACAATCGTCTGGCTCTCCAGCGAGCTGATGTTCTTTGCTGGCCTGTTCGCGATGTACTTCACCGCGCGTGCCCAGTCCGGCGGCAAGTGGCCGCCGCCGCCGACCGAACTCAACCTCTACCAGGCCGTGCCGGTGACGTTGGTGCTGATCGCGTCGTCGTTCACCTGCCAGATGGGGGTGTTCGCGGCCGAGCGCGGCGACGTCTTCGGGCTGCGCCGCTGGTACGTGATCACCTTCCTGATGGGCCTGTTCTTCGTTTGCGGGCAGGGCTACGAGTACTTCCACCTGGCGACGCACGGCACCACGATCCCGGGCAGCGCGTACGGCAGCGTGTTCTACCTGGCGACCGGGTTCCACGGCCTGCACGTCACCGGCGGCCTGATCGCGTTCATCTTCCTGCTGGCCCGCACCGCGATGAGCAAGTTCACCCCGGCGCAGGCCACCGCGAGCATCGTCGTCTCCTACTACTGGCATTTCGTCGACATCGTCTGGATCGCGCTGTTCACCGTGATCTATTTCATCCGATGAGCCGACGGCTCCGAATAAAGCAATGAACAGGAGTGCTCGGTTGAAGAAGCTGGGGTCCATGCGAAACCGGAAGCCGCGACAAGCACAGCGTGACCGCTCCCGGCGTCGGCTGCGCCGCCGCCTGTCGGGTGGGCTGTTGCTGCTGATTGCGCTGACCATCGCCGGCGGCCTGGCCGCCGTGCTCACGCCCCGCCCGCAGGTGGCCGTCGCCGACGAGTCGTCCTCGGCGCTGCTGCGGACCGGCAAGCAGCTCTTCGAGACCTCGTGTGTGTCGTGCCACGGCGCCAACCTGCAGGGGGTGGCCGACCGCGGCCCCAGCCTGATCGGCGTCGGCGAGGCGGCCGTGTACTTCCAGGTGTCCACCGGCCGGATGCCCGCGATGACCGGCGAGGCCCAGGCGCCGCGCAAGGAGCCGATCTTCGACGAGGCGCAGGTGGACGCCCTGGGCGCGTACGTGCAGGCCAACGGCGGCGGCCCGACCACGGTGCGCAACCCCGACGGCAGCCTGGCGATGAAGTCGCTGCGCGGCGAGGACACGGGCCGCGGCGGCGACCTGTTCCGGCTCAACTGCTCCTCGTGCCACAACTTCACCGGTCGCGGCGGGGCGCTGTCCTCGGGCAAGTACGCGCCGCCGCTGGAGGCGCCGAACGAGCAGCAGATCCTGGCGGCGATGCGGACCGGCCCGCAGAACATGCCGAAGTTCTCCGATCGCCAGCTGTCCTTCGAAGCCAAGAAGGACATCATCGGCTACATCAAGGCGGTGACCGAAGAGCGCCAGCCCGGCGGCTACGGGCTCGGTGGATTCGGGCCCGCCCCCGAAGGCATGGCCGCGTGGATCATCGGGATGGTCGCCGCCATCGGTTTGGCACTGTGGATTGGGGCACGAGCATCATGAGCGAAAAGGACGTTCGCGGCTCTGACACCGACAAGGGCGCCGCGCCAAACGAACCCGACGAGGCGGCCCTGGCCGCCATGTCGCAGCGCGAGCTGGTGGCGCTGGGCGGCAGGCTCGACGGCGTCGAGACGATCGTCAACGAACCCCGCTGGCCCGTCGAGGGCACCAAGGCCGAGAAGCGCGCCGAGCGTGGCGTCGCCCTGTGGCTGTTGCTCGGTGGCGGTTTCGGACTGGCGCTGCTATTGGTCTTCCTGTTCTGGCCGTGGGAGTACAAGCCCAAGGATTCCGCGGGCAGCCTGCTGTACGACCTGGCCACCCCGCTGTACGGCCTGACCTTCGGGATGTCCATCCTGTCGATCGCCGTCGGCACCATCCTGTATCAGAAAAGGTTTATCCCGGAAGAGATTTCGATCCAGGAGCGCCACGACGGCGCTTCCCGGGAGATCGACCGCAAGACGGTCGTGGCGAACCTGACCGACGCCCTGGAGGGCTCGACCGTTCGGCGCCGCAAGGTCATCGGGCTGTCGTTGGGGCTGGGCCTCGGCGCGTTCGGCCTTTCGACCCTGGTGGCCTTCGCCGGCGGCCTGATCAAGAACCCGTGGAAGCCGGTGGTGTCCACCGCCAACGGCAAGAAGGCCGTGCTGTGGACGTCCGGCTGGACCCCGCGGTATCAGGGCGAGACCATCTTCCTCGCGCGGGCCACCGGATCCGCAGGCGCCTCGCCGTTCATCAAGATGCGTCCGGAGGACCTGGACGCCGGTGGCATGGAAACCGTCTTCCCGTGGCGGGAGTCCGACGGTGACGGCACCACCCCGGAATCGCAGGAAAAGCTGCGCGCGATCAACCAGGGCGTGCGCAACCCCGTGATGCTCATCCGGGTCCGGCCGACCGACATGCCCAAGGTGGTCAAACGCCAGGGGCAGGAAAGCTTCAACTACGGCGAACTGTTCGCCTACACCAAGGTCTGCTCGCATTTGGGTTGCCCCGCATCGCTTTTCGAGGAGCAGACCTACCGCATCCTGTGCCCCTGCCACCAGTCGCAGTTCGACGCCCTGCACTTCGCCAAGCCGATCTTCGGCCCGGCGGCTCGTGCGCTGGCGCAACTGCCCATCACGATCGACACCAACGGGTATCTGGTCGCCAACGGTGACTTCATCGAGCCCGTCGGACCGGCATTCTGGGAGAGGACGACAACATGAGTCCAAGACTGAGTCCCCCGAAACCGCCGAAGATCGGCGAAGTCCTGGCCCGTCAGGGCGAAGACATCGACACGCGCTATCACCCGTCCGCGGCGGTGCGCCGGCAGCTCAACAAGGTCTTCCCGACGCACTGGTCGTTCCTGTTGGGCGAGATCGCGATGTACAGCTTCATCGTGCTGCTGCTCACCGGCGTGTACCTGACGCTGTTCTTCGACCCGTCGATGGCCGAGATCACTTACAACGGCGTCTACCAACCGCTGCGCGGCGTGGACATGTCCAAGGCCTTCGCCTCGACGCTGGACATCTCGTTCGAGGTGCGTGGCGGCCTGTTCGTCCGGCAGGTACACCACTGGGCCGCACTGATTTTCGCCGCGTCGATCATGGTTCACCTGGCCCGCATCTTCTTCACCGGGGCGTTCCGACGGCCGCGCGAGGCGAACTGGGTGATCGGCTCGCTGCTGTTGATCCTTGCCATGTTCGAGGGCTACTTCGGCTACTCGCTGCCCGACGACCTGCTCTCGGGCATCGGGCTGCGGGCCGCGCTGTCGTCGATCACGTTGGGAATGCCCGTGATCGGCACCTGGCTGCACTGGGCGTTGTTCGGCGGCGACTTCCCTTGCGGCGGTGTGGGTGACGAGTGCGCCGCGGCGGGCTACATCATCCCGCGCATGTACGCCCTGCACATCCTGCTGATCCCGGGGATCATCCTGGCGCTGATCGGCCTGCACCTGGCGATGGTCTGGTTCCAGAAGCACACCCAGTTCCCCGGCCCGGGCCGCACCGAGCACAACGTCGTAGGCGTGCGGGTGATGCCCATCTTCGCCGTCAAGTCCGGCGCGTTCTTCGCCGCGATCGTCGGCGTGCTCGGCCTGATGGGCGGCCTGCTGCAGATCAACCCGATCTGGAACCTGGGCCCCTACAAGCCATCTCACGTCTCGGCGGGTTCACAGCCCGACTTCTACATGATGTGGACCGAGGGCCTGGCCCGTATCTGGCCGCCGTGGGAGTTCTACTTCTGGCACCACACCATCCCGGCCGCGGTCTGGGTGGCGCTGATCATGGGGTTGATCTTCATCCTGCTGATCGTCTACCCGTTCCTGGAGAAGCGGTTCAGCGGCGACTACGCGCACCACAACCTGTTGCAGCGCCCGCGCGACGTCCCGGTGCGGACTGCCATTGGCGCCATGGCGATCTCGTTCTACATGCTGCTGACGCTGGCGGCGATGAATGACATCATCGCGCTGAAGTTCCAGATCTCGCTGAACGCGACGACCTGGATCGGCCGCATCGGAATGGTCATCCTGCCGCCGGTGGTGTACTTCATCACCTATCGGTGGTGTATTGCCTTGCAGCGCAGCGACCGCGAGGTGCTCGCGCACGGCATCGAGACCGGCATCATCAAGCGGCTGCCGCACGGGGCGTACATCGAGCTGCATCAGCCTCTGGGCCCGGTCGACGACCACGGCCACCCGCTGCCGCTCGAGTACCAGGGTGCGGCGTTGCCCAAGCGGATGAACAAGCTGGGCTCGGCGGGTTCACCGGGTAGCGGCAGCTTCCTGTTCGCCGACCCGGTTTCCGAGGATGCGGCGCTGCGCGAGGCGGCACACGGCGCCGAGCAACGCGCCCTGACCGCCCTGCGCGAACACCAGGAGAGCACCGTCGGTTCGCCGAACGGCACGAACGGCGAGCACCACTAGGTTTCGCGCCGGTCCGGCTTCAGGCCGTCGCGCACTGCTGCTGGGCCGCCCGCAGGATGGAGCCGGCGGTCAGGAACGCCGGCTTCGTCTGGTCGCGCGCTTCGACGGGAAGGTCTGCCGCGCAGCGCAACACCATCAGGGCGAGCGCGCTGTGGGTGGCATACGGGATGACCAACAGGTTGATGCTTGCGTCTCCCCCGACGAAGGTCATCACGTGCTGGCGTTTGCGTTCCCACCCCGACCAGTTCAAGTCGGGCGGCCGTTGCAGCGGTGGCCAGTTGACGTTGATGGAGCGGATGTCCCCCAGCAAGGGAGTCAGAATCGCTACCAGGCCGGGCAATTCGTTGGTGATGCGGTCCGCACGCGGCCACCACGCACCGTCGATGACGCGACCGAGTTCGCGCGCCACTGACAGCCGGACCGGATTGACCCCGCGTCGTCGTTCAAGCGATTCGGTCATTCCACGACCTGGTGAACTCGGCCAGGCAATTTCCCAGCATCCACGGGCGTCCCTTCAGTCGGCGTCGTCGGCCCGGCGAGCGCGGGCGGACGGAGGAATCGCATTCCCCGTGGGCGACCTCCGCCGGGGGCGGGGGAAACCTCTGACAACGAAACAGCTCGCGGTCGACGCTACGCCACGGGTGGACTGTCGCAACCGCCAGGGTTGACGGCTCGGCCGCCGGGCGATCGCGATGGTGGGCTGGGCGCGGGCGTGCACTACAGTGGCGAGTGCCTGACCGTGGCGCTGTCCAGGTGAGCGGGGGGCCGACACCGTGAGGATGGGCCTGAGTGGCGATACAAGACTGGGGCGACGCGCCGGAGATCCACCCCTCGAAGATCCGGGTCGGTGACATCATCGGTACGCTGCGCCCCACGCAGCTGCGTTACACCGTCAAGATGATCAGCGAACCGCGCTCGGTTCCCCGGCGCTGGACCTTCTTCGGCCGCGACGACAACGGCACTCAGCACACCGGCACGTTCAGCGAGGACGAGCTGGTCCGCAGGTACGCCAAGGCGTCCTGACCGGCCCCTAGGTCGCGGCGACCGCGCGGCGCAGCTGGCGAACGTGCAGCCACTCGATCGCCGGCATGCCCGCGGTGATCGCGCCGGCGATCCCGTAGGCGACCCAGGACGGGCCGTCGTGACCGACTGCCATCAGGTAGGTGGCCGTGGCGACCGCGACCAGCGCCGCCCCCATGGCCCCCACCAGCAACACGGTGCCGCGCAACCACGCCCGGTCGACCGCCTCGCCCGACCAGTCGGAGTCGGCCGGCGGAGCCGGGGTCTGCACCCTCGGCTGCCGCGCGCGTTCGGCCGCGGTGCGCGGCGCCTGCGACATCAGCCGCACAGGCGGCCGGTTGGGCGCGGTCATCCCCCGGGCGGCCGGGTCGGTCTGGGCCATCCGGCGGGCCCGCAGCAGCATCGGGATGGCCCCGGCGATGATCAGCGCGGACACGACGATCACGGCGTACAGCACCCACGAGGTGCTGTGCGTGCCACTGGACGCTTTGTGGAAGCCCCGCCCCAGGTCCGACAGCGCGACGGCCGCGGCCACGCTCACCCCCAGCAATATCAGCCAGACGGCGGCGCAGGCCCCGATCAGGATGCGGTCGACGACGTCGGGCGAGATGGTGTCGTCCCCCACCCCACGGCGGTAGGCCGCCGAGTACCTGCTGACCATCAGCAGCTCGTCTGCGGCGCGTCGTTGGTGTTGGACGAAAGCACCGTCCCATCGCTCGTCGTGATCGAGCAGTTGAGCCGGCTGACCCGGAACAGGCTGGACGCCTCGACCGAGCCCACGTCGGACTGGGAGATCGGCGTCACGGTCATCGACCAAGGGATGTACACGTTGTGCTGCGTGCGCCGGCGCCCGGACGCGTCCACGTACGTCACCGAGATGATGTCGCCGGGCGCCTTGGTGCCGGTCACCGAATAGGTGACCTGTCGCGGACCGGCCGGCGTGGTCGGCGGCGGTGGGGCCGCCGCCGTCGAGGTCGCCGGGGGCGGTGCCGGGGCGGGCGCCGGCGGTGGTGGCGGCGGTGCGGGCGTCACCGTCACTGTCTGTGTCTCCGTTGGTGGTGGGGGCGGCGGTTCGGTGGTGGTCGGCGGTGGGGGCGGCGGCGGTGGTGGTTTGGTGGTCGTTATCTCGTCCTGCAGCGGCGGGGTCGACGGGACGGTGGTCGTGGTGTTGGGGTTGGCCAGCTTGGTGGCGTCGGTGCGCGCGAACAGCAGCGACACCGACACCACGAGCGCGATGGCGGCCACGATGGCGGCGACCCCGACCACCCACGGCCAGCGGGGTGCGCCGTGGGTGTCCTCGTCGTCGACCGACTCGTCGAAGGCGTCGTAGTCGTAGAGCCGCAGATCGGCCGGCAGGTACGGGCCGCTGATGAAATGCTCCGACTCCGGGGCCGAATAGGCCCGCGAATAGGCGTCGGTCTGGCCCGTCTGGTCGGCCGCGGGCTCGGCCGCTTCGTCCAAGGGTTCGAGCTCGTCGTCGGGACCGGGTTCGGCGACGTCCGCCGGCTCGGCACCCGGATCCGGTTCGTGGGGAGCCTCGTTCACGGAATCGGGTTCCTCAGGTTCCCATTCCGGGGGTTTCGGCCCGCTCATCGTTTCCTGCCCTGTCCAACTGCCTCACCAGCGCGCAAGGCACCACGGCTATCTGGTTGCGCGCGCATGGGAAATTCTCATTTGCCTGGGCAAAACATTACCGAACGGACAGGGGCAAAGAAGTCCAGGCGAACCCGCCACAGAGCACGTGATCTGATTGTGACCTTAATGCCGGCGAATCAGTGCTTCTCGGGGCCGACGTAATACTCGAAGACCAATCCGGCGACCGAAGCGAGGATGAACATCACCCCCGCGGTGATCAGCCACGGCAGCCACAACGCGATGCCCACCGCGGTCACCGAGCCGGACAGCGCGATCAGGATCGGCCACCAGCTGTGCGGGCTGAAGAAGCCCAATTCACCTGCTCCGTCGCTGATTTCGGCGCCCTCGTAATCCTCGGGCCGCGTGTCGATGCGGCGCGCCACGAACCGGAAGAAGGTGGCGACGATCAACGCGAGCCCGCCGGTCAACGCCAGCGCGGTGGTGCCCGCCCACTCCTCGCCGCCGGTGGCGAAAAGCGCGGTCAGCACGCCATAAAGCACCGCAACCAAAATGAAAAACCCGGCGACGAATTCGAAAAGCCTGGCTTCAATATGCATTTGGTGTCCTAACCTACTGCTGGCTTCCGGCCAACTGGCCACGACGGGTGTCGAACGGGTGGGTGGTCACCGCGAGCGGCGCCTGGCCGATCGCCTGCAACGCCTGCGCGTTGCTCTTCCCGTCCATCCGCTGCTGCAGGTAAGCCTTGAAGTCGTTGGGCGGCACCACCCGCACCTCGAAGTTCATCATCGAGTGATAGGTGCCACAGAACTCCGCGCAGTGCCCGACGAAGGCGCCCGGCTTCTGGATGTCGTCGACCTGGAAGACGTTGACGGAGTTGTTCGCCTCGGCGTTGGGAATCACGTCGCGCTTGAACAGGAACTCCGGCACCCAGAAGGTGTGGATCACGTCCGCGGAGGCCAACCGGAACTGGATGCGCTTGCCCGTGGGCAGCACCAGCACCGGGATTTCGTCGCTGGTGCCCAGGATCTCGACCTTGTCGAAGTTCAGGTAGGTCCGGTCCGAGGTGTTCAGCCCGCGCACCGGGCCGACGAGCTCCTCGCCGTGGGCGTCCTTGCCCTCGGGCTTGGACACCATCGCGTTTTTGCGCGCCTGATCGACACCGTCGTAGGTCAGGGTGCCGTCCTTGAAGTCGACCCGCTGGTAGCCGAACTTCCAGTTCCATTGGAAGGCCGTGACGTCGACCACGACCTCGGGGTCCTTGTCGACGTGCAGCATCTTCTCCTGCACGACCACGGTGAAGTAGAACAGCACCGAGATGATCAGGAACGGCGTCACCGTCAGCACCAGCTCCAGCGGCATGTTGTAGCCGAACTGGCGCGGCAGCTCGGTGTCGGTGGCCTTCTTGCGGTGGAACGCGGACGCCCAGAAGATCAGGCCCCACACGATGACGCCCACGACCAGCGAGGCGATCGTCGCTCCGACCCACAGCTCGCGGTTGATCTGGGCCTGCGGGGTGATGCCCTTCGGCCAGCCCAGGCCCAGCACATCCGACCAGCTGCATCCGCTCAGGGTCACCGCCAATACGGCGAAGGTCCCGGCCAGCGCCAGCGGCCGCAGGCGACGGGGCAGGCCCTTACCAACGCTCCCGGAACGGCTGCGAAAAAGGCCCCGAAAACTGCCCTGCGACAAACGTTGCGAACGGGCCTGCTCGCGAGGTGTCACGTTGGCGCCTCCTGCTCGGATATCGAATACTACGCAGCGTAGACCACGCCGCCGAGCGGGGCGCGGGTGCGTCCGCCACGGGCGCGTCCAAAGTGCGGCATACTGGGGCGCCGTGTGTGGTCTGCTGGCGTTTGTCGCTGCCCCGGACAGTGCCGGTGCCGACTCTGCCGCCCGGGCCGACGACGCGATCGCGCGCGCGTCGCACCTGATGCGCCACCGCGGCCCCGACGAGCCGGGCACGTGGACCGACCCCGGCGCGGACGGGTCTGTCGTTTTCGGCTTCAACCGGCTGTCCATCATCGACATCGCGCATTCGCACCAGCCGCTGCGCTGGGGCCCGCCGGAGGCGGCCGACCGCTACGTGCTGGTGTTCAACGGGGAGATCTACAACTACCTTGAGCTGCGCGCCGAGCTTTCCGACGCGCACGGCGCGGTTTTCGCCACCGACGGCGACGGCGAGGCCATCGTCGCCGGCTACCACTATTGGGGTGCCGGGGTGCTCACCCGGTTGCGCGGCATGTTCGCCTTCGCCCTGTGGGACACCGCGACGCTCGAATTGTTCTGTGCGCGAGACCCTTTCGGCATCAAGCCGCTCTTCATGGCGACCGGCGCCGGCGGCACGGCGGTGGCCAGCGAGAAGAAATGCCTGCTGGACCTGGCCGAGTTGGGCGGATTCGACACCCGGATCGACCAGCGGGCCGTCCAGCACTACACCGTGCTGCAATACGTGCCCGAGCCCGAGACCTTGCACCGCGGGGTGCGCCGGCTGGAATCGGGCTGTTACGCGCGGATCCGGCCCGGGCGGCCGCCCGAGATCACCCGCTACTTCGTGCCCCGCTTCGCCGCCACACCGATCACCCGCGACACCGAGCAGGCCCGCTACGACGAGATCACCGCGGTGCTCGAGGATTCGGTGGCCAAACACATGCGCGCCGACGTCACGGTCGGGGCGTTCCTGTCCGGGGGCATCGACTCCACCGCCATCGCGGCGCTGGCCATCCGGCACAACCCCAAGCTGATCACATTCACCACCGGTTTCGAGCGCGAGGGGTTCTCCGAGATCGACGTAGCGGTGGCCTCGGCCGAGGCGATCGGCGCCCGCCATATCGCCAAGGTGGTGCACCCGGACGAGTTCGTGGCCGCCCTGCCCGAGATCGTGTGGTACCTCGACGAACCGGTGGCCGACCCCGCGCTGGTGCCGCTGTTCTTCGTCGCCCGCGAGGCCCGCAAGCACGTCAAGGTGGTGCTGTCCGGGGAGGGCGCCGACGAGTTGTTCGGCGGCTACACAATCTATCGGGAACCGTTGTCGCTCAAGCCATTCGACTACCTGCCGCGGCCGTTGCGACGGTCGATGGGCAAGGTGTCCAGGCCGCTGCCCGAGGGGATGCGGGGCAAGAGCCTGCTGCACCGCGGCTCGCTCACGCTCGAGGAGCGCTACTACGGCAACGCCCGCAGCTTCTCCGACGCCCAGCTGCGGGAAGCGCTGCCCGGCTTCCGGGAGGACTGGACCCACACCGACGTCACCGCCTCGGTGTACGCCGAGTCGGTCGGCTGGGACCCGGTGGCCCGGATGCAACACGTCGACCTGTTCACCTGGCTGCGCGGCGACATCCTGGTCAAGGCCGACAAGATGACGATGGCCAACTCGCTGGAGCTGCGGGTGCCGTTCCTGGACCCCGAGGTGTTCGCCGTCGCCTCGCGGCTGCCGGTCGAGGCCAAGATCACCCGCACCACCACCAAGTACGCGCTGCGGCGGGCGCTGGAGCCGATCGTTCCCGCGCACGTGCTGCACCGGCCCAAGCTGGGGTTCCCGGTGCCGATCCGGCACTGGTTGCGCGCCGGCGAACTGCTGGACTGGGCCAACGGGATGGTGGCGTCGTCACAGGCCGGTCACCTCGTCGACCTGGCCGCGGTGCGGCGAATGCTCGACGAGCACCGCAACGGCGTCAGCGACCACAGCCGCCGGCTGTGGACGCTGCTGATCTTCATGCTCTGGCACGCGATCTTCGTCGAGCACAGCGTGGTGCCGCAGATCAGCGAGCCGGTCTACCCCGTCCAGCTCTGACGCCGTCGGCTTCAAGCCGAGTGTGCGATGAGGGCTTCGCGCGTGCGTCCTGGGCGGAGATTTCTCAAATTTCGCGCCCTCAGCGCACGCGCGAAGCCGCGGGCGCACACTCGACCCGCGGTCGCCGTCAGGCGAGTACGGCGGCGATCTCGTTGGCCGCGTCGTCGCCGTATGCGCCGGCCAGCCGGCTCACCGCGGTCTCGCGGTTCCAGTCCCAGTTCTGCGTTCCGGTGGATTCCAGCACCAGCACCGCGACCAGCGAGCCCAGCTGCGCCGAGCGCTCCAGGCTCAGGCCGGCGCTGCGGCCGGTGAGGAACCCGGCGCGGAAGGCGTCGCCGACGCCGGTGGGGTCGGTCTGGCTCGTTTCGGGCACCACGTCGACGTGCGTCGTCGTGCCGTCGGGTTCGACGATGTCGACGCCCTTGGGGCCCAGCGTGGTCACCCGCAGGCCGACCTTGCCCTGCACGTCGGCCTCCGACCAGCCGGTCTTGTTGAGCAGCAGTTCCCACTCGTAGTCGTTGGTGAACAGGTAGGCGGCGCCGTCGACGAGCTTGTCGATCTCGTCGCCGGACAGCCGGGGCAGCTGCTGGGAGGGGTCGGCCGCGAAGGGCAGCCCGAGCTTGCGGCACTCCTCGGTGTGCACCACCATCGCGTCCGGGTCGTTGGCGCCGATGATCACCAGGTCCGGCTCGCCGATGGAGGACACCACGTCGGCGAGCTTGATGTTGCGGGCCTCCGACATGGCGCCGGGGTAGAACGACGCGATCTGGGCCATGTCCTCGTCGGTGGTGCAGGTGAAACGCGCGGTGTGCGCCGTCTTCGAGATGAGCACGTTGTCGCAGTTGACGTTGTGCGACTGCAGCCACTGCCGGTAGTCGTCGAAGTCGTCGCCGGCCGCGCCGACCAGCGCCACCTCACCGCCCAGCACGCCGATGGCGTACGCGATGTTGCCCGCCACGCCGCCGCGGTGGATCACCAGGTCGTCGACGAGGAAACTGAGGGATACCTTCTGCAGATGCTCGGCCAGCAGGTGCTCGGAAAATTTGCCGGGGAACCGCATCAAGTTGTCGGTCGCAATCGAACCTGTCACCGCGATCGTCACGAATATCTCCGCCCTTCGTTAGCAAGGTTATCTAGCTTACGCACGCGTTCGGACCGTCGCTGTGTCCACGGTCGGCGCGAAGCGGTGCGCTAGCCTCCCTAGGGAACTCGCTCGCGTCGCGGGAAACGATGCCCGGTCGGGGTATCCCGCACCCAGCCCCGCTGACAAGTCCCGACTACCACCGTAGGAGACCACGATGGCAGGTCCGCACTCGCCGAACCACAGCGTCGGCGGAAGCGGACCCAGCGGGCCTGAATCCCCGGCCGAATCACAGCCGCTCGAATTCCCCGATGACCCCCGCCCCGGCGGTCCGCCGCCCGCCAATTATGCCGGGCAGCCACCGCCGCCGATGCCCTACCCGCCGCGACGGTCCAAGCGGCGGCTGATCATCGGCCTGCTGCTGGCCATCGCGCTCGCGGCCGCCCTGACCGTGGCGATCGTCTACGGCGTGCGCACCAACGGGGCCAACACCGGCACGTCGTTCTCCGAGGGCGCGGCCAAGACCGCGATCCAGGGTTACCTCGACGCGCTCGACCACCGCGACATCGAGGAGATCGAGCGCAACGCGCTGTGCGGCATGTACGACGCCGTCCGCGACAAGCGGTCCGACCAGGCGTTGGCCAAGCTGAGCAGCGACGCCTTCCGCAAGCAGTTCTCCCAGGTCGAGGTGACCTCGATCGACAAGATCGTCTACCTGTCGCAGTACCAGGCCCAGGCGCTGTTCACGATGCGGGCGGCGCCCGCGACCGGGGGCCCGCTGCGCGGTGAGTTGCAGGGCATCGCCCAGCTGCTGTTTCAGCGGGGCCAGATCATGGTGTGCTCGTACGTGCTGCGCACCGGCGGCTCGTACTGAGTACGAGCCGCTAGCCGGTCAGTTGAACGAGTCGCCGCAGGCGCACGAACCGGTGGCGTTGGGGTTGTCGATCGTGAAGCCCTGCTTCTCGATGGTGTCGACGAAGTCGATGGACGCGCCCTCCACGTAGGGCGCGCTCATCCGGTCCACCGTCAACTTCACCCCGCCGAAGTCGGCGGTCAGGTCTCCGTCCAGCGTCCGGTCGTCGAAGAAGAGGTTGTAGCGCAGGCCCGCGCACCCGCCCGGCTGGACCGCGATACGCAACGCCAGGTCGTCCCGCCCCTCCTGGTCGAGCAGGGACTTGGCCTTGGTGGCGGCGGCCTCGGTCAGGATCACGCCGTGCGTCTTGGCGTTCGACTCGTTTTGCACCGTCATTGCTTCTCCTACATGCCTCTCGTTGGCTGGGTCTTCAGGCTGGGCCCGAGAAAGTCCACTAGCTCAACGGTACCTTGCAGGACCGCTATTCCCGAGTCGCGAGGCTACGACGGATGCCAGACCCATGAGCTGATTGGCCGCATCGGCCTGGGCCAGCCTCACCGATCCGGCGTGATCGGCGATGGACAGGGCGGACATGATGCCCGCCGAGCGCACCGTGGCGTTGTCCAGGCCGACCTGTCCGGCCAGCACGATCACCGGCACCCCCCGCGGCCGGGCCGCGTCGGCGAGATAGCCCACCACCTTGCCGTGCAGCGACTGCTCGTCGAACCGGCCCTCGCCGGTCACGATGAGCTCCGCGACGTCCAGGTCGTCGGCCAACCGGGTGTGATGGGCGATGATCGCTGCGCCCGACTCGCACCGGCCGCCGAGTGCCAGCAGCCCGGCGCCGATGCCGCCGGCCGCGGCCGCGCCCGGTTCGGAGCTCACGTCGCGGCCGGCGACCGCTTCCAGGATCAGCGCCCACGCCTGGAGCCGGACCTCCAGGGCCGCGACCGTGACGGTGTCCGCGCCCTTCTGCGGACCGAACACCCGGGCCGCCCCCCACGGCCCCAGCAGCGGATATTCGGTGTCGGAGGCGGCGATGAGCTCCACGTTGGCCAGCTGGCGGCGGGCCGAATCCAGCCCGCCGAGCTCGGCGATCATGCCCTGCCCGCCATCGGTGCACGCGCTGCCGCCCAGCCCGACCACGATCCGCGTCGCCCCCGCCCGCAGCGCCTCGGCGATCAGCTGCCCGACTCCCCTGCTGTGGGCCGCCATCGCGGTCTCGGGGGTGGGCGGACCGCCCAGCAGGGTCAGGCCGCACGCCTGTGCGCACTCCAAGTAGGCCGTCGTCGTGGCGGGGTCGAACACCCACTTGGCCTCGACCATCGTGGACAGCGGGCCGGACACCCGCAGCCGGCGCGCCTTGCCCAGCCGGCTGGCGAGCACCTCGACGAACCCCGGGCCGCCGTCGGACTGCGGGGCGACGATGAACCGGTCGCCCGGGCGGGACCGGGTCCACCCGGTCGCGATGGCCGCCGAGGCCTCCACCGCCGTCATGCTGTCGCCGTAGCAATCGGGGGCGACCAAGACGAGCATGGCCGGCAGCTGCAGACGGCCGGGAGCGAGGCCCAAGGCACCGTCATCCGAGGCCATCGACCCGTCGTCCATCAGCGGCAGCCGTTCATCACGTGTAAGAGTAGGGCCAAAAGACGTGCTGACGCAGGTCTAATAGCAAGGCACTCCAAGCCAATTCCGGGGCGGCCCAGCAGCGAAGTAACCTGGCTCCTGTGAAGTTGATGGGCCGTAAGAAAGGCCAAGACGAGGACCTCGGCGGGGGCGCGGCGGCGCTCGACGCCGAAGGTGCCCCCGAGACGACGGCGCGCGGGTCGCGCGGGACGAGCCCCAAGGGCCGGCCCACCCCCAAGCGCGACCAGACGCGGCGCAAGGGCCCGGTTGCCCCGGCACCGATGACCGCGGCCGAGGCGCGGGCGCGCCGCAAGTCGCTGTCGGGCCCCAAGCTCAGCCGCGAGGAGCAGAAGGCCGAGCGGGCGGCCAACCGCGCCCGGATGTCGGAGCGCCGGGAGCGCATGATGGCCGGCGAGGAGGCGTACCTGCTGCCGCGCGACCAGGGCCCGGTGCGGCGTTACGCGCGCGACGTGGTGGACTCCCGGCGCAACCTGCTGGGCCTGTTCATGCCGGCGACGCTGTTTTTGATGTTCGCCATGTTCACCACGCCGCAGCTGCAGCTCTACGTCTCCCCGGCGATGCTGCTGCTGATGGCCGTGATGATGGCCGATGGGCTGCTGCTGGGCCGCAAGGTGAGCAAGCTGGTGGACGCCAAGTTCCCGGACAACACCGAAAGCCGGTGGAAGCTGGGGTTGTACGCCGCCAGCCGGGCGTCGCAGATGCGGCGGTTGCGGACGCCGCGGCCCCAAGTGCAGCGCGGCAGCCGTGTCGATTAGCCGGAAAGCCGCCTGAGCGCGGTGCGCACGCTGGTGCTCGGCGGGATCCGGTCGGGCAAGTCGCGGTGGGCCGAGGACGCGATCGCCGGGGCGCTGCCGGCCGGCCAGCCGGTTTGTTACCTGGCGCCCGGCCCGGCCGGCGCGGGCGATGCGGCCTGGGCGGACAGGGTTGCCGAGCACCGCGGTCGCCGGCCCGGGCATTGGTCGACGGTCGAAACCGATGACATCGCAAGCCAATTGCGCGCCTCGCCGGACACCCCGACGCTGGTCGACGACCTGGGCGCCTGGCTGACCGGCGCGCTGGACCGCCACGGCTGGGACGGCGGGTCGGTGGCGGCGCCGGTCGGCGAGGTGCTCGCCGCGGTCAGCGACTTCAACTCCACGCTCGTGCTGGTCAGCCCGGAGGTCGGGTTGGCCGTCGTCCCCGCCACCGCGTCCGGGCGCCGGTTCGCCGACGAACTGGGCAGCCTCAACCAGCGCGTCGCCGACCTGTGCGACCGGGTGGTGCTCGTGGTGGCCGGGCAGGCGGTCCCGATCAAGCCGTCGGGGGCCTGATGGAATTCGCCCCGGTATCGCCGCCCGACGCGGGCGTCGCCGCGGCCGCCCGCGCCCGCCAGGACACGCTGACCAAGCCCCGGGGCGCGCTGGGCCGCCTCGAGGACCTTTCGGTGTGGGCCGCGTCGTGTCAAGGGCATTGCCCGCCAAGGCAATTCGAGCGCGCCCGGGTGGTGGTGTTCGCCGGCGACCATGGTGTCGCCCGGTCCGGGGTCTCGGCCTACCCGCCGGAGGTGACCGCGCAGATGGTCGCCAACATCGACGCCGGCGGTGCGGCGATCAACGTGCTGGTCGACATCGCCGGGGCGACGGTGCGCGTCGCGGACCTGGCGGTGGCGGGCGAGGCGCTGACCGACCGGATCGGCGCCCACAAGGTGCGGCGCGGCAGCGGCGACATCACCGTCGAGGACGCGCTCAGCGCCGAGGAGACCGTCGCCGCGATCGCCGCGGGCCGGGCCATCGCCGACGAGGAGGTCGACGCCGGCGCCGACCTGCTGATCGCCGGGGACATGGGGATCGGAAACACCACTCCGGCCGCCGTTTTGGTGGCGGCGCTGACCAACGCCGAACCGGTCGCGGTGGTGGGCTTCGGCACCGGCATCGACGACGCCGGCTGGTCGCGCAAGACGGCCGCGGTGCGCGACGCCCTGTTCCGGGCGCGCCTCGTGCTGCCCGATCCGGTGGCGCTGCTGCGCTGCGCCGGCGGCGCCGACCTGGCCGCGCTGGCGGGCTTCTGCGCGCAGGCCGCGGTGCGGCGCACCCCGCTGCTGCTCGACGGGATGGCCGTGACCGCCGCCGCGCTGGTCGCCGAACGGCTGGCCCCCGGCGCCCGGCTGTGGTGGCAGGCCGGTCATCGGTCCACCGAGCCCGGCCACGCCCTGGCGCTGACCGAGCTCGGCCTGGAGCCCATCCTGGACCTGCGGATGCGGCTGGGCGAGGGCAGCGGCGCCGCGGCGGCGCTGCCCGTGCTGCGCGCCGCGGTGGGCGCGCTGTCGTCGATGGCCACATTCAGCCAGGCCGGCGTGTCCGAGCGGGCCGCTCCCCCACTGTGATCCGTTCGCTGGCAACGGCTTTCGCGTTCGGCACGGTGTTGCCCGTGCCGGGTTCGCGGCATGGGCCGATGGGCCGCGGCGCCCTGACGGCGCTGCCGGTGGTGGGCGCCGTCCTTGGTGTGCTCGCCGCCGCCGTGACGTGGGGCGGGGCGCACGCGTTCGGGGCGTCCAGCCCGCTGTCGGGGCTGCTCGCGGTCGCGGCGCTGCTGCTGGCCACCCGCGGCCTGCACGTCGACGGCGTGGCCGACACGGCCGACGGGCTGGGTTGCTACGGGCCGCCCGAGCGCGCTCTGGCGGTGATGCGCGACGGGTCGACCGGGCCGTTCGGCGCCGCGGCGATCGTGTTGGTGGTCGCGCTGCAGGGGCTGGCCTTCGCGGCGCTCGGGGCGGCGGACAGGCCGGGGATCGCCGGCATCGCCGTGACGGTGTTCGCGGGCCGGGTGGCCGCGGTGCTGGCCGGCCGCCGGTCGGTGCCGGCGGCCGCGGGCAGCTCCCTGGGGGCGCGGGTCGCCGGCAGCCAGCCGGTGGCCGTGGTGGCGGCGTGGGTCGCGGTGTTGCTCGTCGCCGCGCTGGCGGCCGGGCCGCGGTGGTGGCAGGGACCGGTGGCGGTGCTGGCCGGTGTGGCCTGCGGCGCGGTGCTGGTGCGGCACTGCGTGCGCCGGTTCGGCGGCATCACGGGTGACGTGCTGGGCGCCGTCATCGAGCTGACCGCGACGGTGAGCGCCGTGGCGCTCGCCGGGCTGGTGCGCTTCTAGCCGGGCGGGCGACCTAACCCAGTTGGGCCATCCAGCCGTGGGTGTCGGCGAAGGTGCCCCGCTGAATGCCGGTCAGCGTGTCCCGCAGCGCCATCGTCACTTCGCCGGGCTTACCGTCGGCGACGGTGAACTCCGTATCGCCGTACTTGACGTGCGAGACCGGGGTGATGACGGCGGCGGTGCCGCACGCGAACACCTCGGTTATTTCCCCGGCGGCGGCCTTCTTCTGCCACTCGTCGATGTCGATCTTGCGCTCCTCGACGGAGAACCCGGCGTCAATCGCCAACTGCAGCAACGAATCTCTGGTGATTCCCGGCAATAGCGACCCGGACAGTTCCGGGGTGACCAAGCGCGCCGACCCGCCGCTGCCGAACACGAAGAAGATGTTCATCCCGCCCATCTCTTCGACGAAGCGGCGTTCCACGGCGTCCAGCCAGACCACCTGGTCGCACTCGTGCGCGGCGGCCTCGGCCTGCGCGAGCAGCGAGGCGGCGTAGTTGCCGCCGAACTTGGCGGCGCCGGTGCCGCCCGGGCTGGCCCGCACGTAGTCCGTCGACACCCACACGGTGACGGGGTTGATGCCGCCCTTGAAGTACGCCCCGGCGGGCGAGGCGATCAGCAGGTAGCGGTACCGCTTGGACGGCCGCACGCCCAACCCCGGCTCGGTCGCGATGATGAACGGGCGCAGATACAGCGCCTCTTCGCCCCCGGCGGCGGGAACCCAGGCGTTGTCGACGGCGATCAGCTGGCACAGCGAGCCCATGAACAGCTCGTCGGGCAGTTCGGGCATGGCGAGCCGCCGCGCCGACGACCGCATCCGCGCGGCGTTGGCCTCGGCCCGAAACGACACCACCGAGCCGTCGGCCCAGCGGTACGCCTTGAGCCCCTCGAAGATCTCCTGCGCGTAGTGCAGCACGATCGCCGAGGGGTCGAGCTCTATCGGGCCGTACGGGATGACGCGCGCGTTGTGCCAGCCCTGGTCGTCGTCGTAGTCGATGGACACCATGTGGTCGGTGAAGTACTTGCCGAAACCGGGCTCGGCCAGGATGGATTCACGCTCGGCGTCGGAGACGGGGTTGGCCGACCGTGAAACCGTGAACTCAGGGGAGTCGCTGGCCATGGCGCTGATTGTATATCCGCCTGCGATCGGGCTTTTCACCCGAACCTGCGGCGCTAACGGGTTTTCGCCTCGACGAAGGGCGGCCGCACGACCTCGCATTCGGCGGCGCGGCCGCGGATGTCGACCGTGACGCGCTGGCCGTCCTCGACGCCGGCGTCGGCGTCGATCAGCGCCAGCGCGATGCCGACTTGCAGCGTCGGGGAGAAGGTCCCGGAGGTGGTGACGCCCACCGGCGCCTCTCCGGCGAGCACGGTCAAACCGGGACGCAGCACGCCGCGGCCCACCATCCGCAGGCCCCGCAGCAGCCGCCGCGGTCCCGCCGCCTTCTCCGCCAGCAGCGCGTCCCGGCCGAAGAACGCGTCTTTCTTCCAGCCGATCGCCCACCCGCATCGGGCCTGCAGCGGCGAGATGTCCAGCGCCAGTTCGTGCCCGTGCAGCGGGTAGCCCATTTCGGTGCGCAGCGTGTCGCGGGCGCCCAGGCCGGCGGGCTCGCCCCCGGCGGCCGTCACCGCCGCACTAAGCCCGTCGAACACCACCCCCGCGGAGTCCCACGGCGGCAGCAACTCGTAGCCGTGCTCGCCGGTGTATCCGGTGCGGCAGACGCGCACCGGCACCCCGGAATACGAGGCGTCGGCGTAGCCCATGTAGTCCATGTCGGTCGGCAGGCCCAGCTCGCCGAGCACGTCGGCCGATCGCGGGCCCTGCACCGCCAGCACCGCATAGGAGCGATGCTCGTTGGTGATCGTCAGGCCGGCCCCGGCGGCCGCCTGCAGCGCCTCGACCACCGCCGCGGTGTTGGCGGCGTTGGGCACCAGAAAGATCTCGTCGTCGGCGACGTAGTAGGCGATCAGGTCGTCGATGACGCCGCCGGATTCGTTGCAGCACAACGTGTATTGCGCCTTGCCGGGCCCGATGCGGCTCAGGTCGTTGGTGAGCGTCGAGTTGACGAATTCGGCCGCGCCCGGCCCCCGGATCAACGCCTTGCCGAGGTGGCTGACGTCGAACAGGCCGACCGCGTTGCGGGTGGCGTTGTGTTCGCTGACGGTGCCGGCATACGACACCGGCATCAGCCAGCCGCTGAACTCGGCGAAGCTGGCCCCCAGTTCGCGGTGGCGGTCTTCCAGCGGGCCGTGCTGTAGGTCATCGGTCACGACGGTTCACCCTAATCCCGAGAGCTGGCACACTTGGCTGGGTGGTCGATTCCTGGGACTTCGAAGCCCTTGAGGCTGCCGGAATCGCCAATCCGCGCGAGCGGGCCGACCTGATCAAGTACCTCGACGAGCTCGGGTTCACCGTCGACGAGATGGTGGAGGCCGAGCAGCGCGGCCGGCTGTTCGGCCTCGCCGGGGACGTCCTGCAATGGTCGGGACGCCCGACCCACACCATCGCGACCGCCGCCGAACAACTCGGCCTGTCGCCCGAGGAGGTCGCCCACGCCTGGGGCTTGCTCGGGCTGACCGTCGCGGGCCCCGACGTTCCGGTGCTCAGCCAGGCCGACGTGGACGCCCTGGCCACCTGGGTCGCGTTGAGAACGGTCGTGGGTGAGGAGGGCGCGTTCGGGCTGCTGCGGGTGCTCGGCGCCGCGATGGCCCGGCTCGCGGAGGCGGAGTCGACCGCGATTCGCGCCGGGACACCGGACATCCAGATGACTTACACCAACGACGAGCTCGCCACGGCGCAGGCGTACCGCGCGGTCGCGGAGTTCGTCCCGCGGATCGGCGCGTTGATCGACGTCGTTCACCGCCATCACCTGACCGGGGCCCGCACCCACTTCGAGGGCGTGCTCCGCGACACGTCGGCAAGCGTGGTGTGCGGCATCGGTTTTGCCGATCTGTCCGGCTTCACCGTGCTCACCCGCGCGCTGGCCCCCGCGCAGCTTTCGGCCTTGCTCAACGAGTTCGCCGGAACCGTCGCCGACGTGGTGCATCGCGACGGCGGCCGGGTGGTGAAGTTCATCGGCGACGAGGTGATGTGGGTGAGCGGCTCCCCCGAACGCCTGGCCAGGGCGGCGGTCGATCTCGTCGACCATCCGCGGGCCCGCGAGGAGGGGCTGCAGGTCCGCGCGGGCCTGGCGTACGGCGCCGTCCTGGCGATCAACGGGGACTACTTCGGCAGCCCGGTCAACCTGGCGGCGCGTCTGGTCGGGGCCGCGGCCCCGTGCCAGATCTTGGCCGATTCCGCCCTGCACGAACGCTTGCCGGATTGGCCGGCGACGGCCCGTGGCCCCTTGCAGCTCAAGGGGTTCGACGTCCCCGTCACCGCCTACGAGCTGCAGCGTGGGGGCGCCGCCGATCCCGGGGCGGGCTCGGAGCGATTAGGGTAAATGCCCGTGACCACCGAATTGAGCTATCAAAGCCCCTCCGTAAACGTCGCCACGTCGCTGCCCAAACGCGGGGCGGGCTCTTCGGTATTGATCGTCCCGGTCGTCTCCTCCGGCGACGAGGACTCACCCGGCGCGGCGGTTGCCCCGGGCGAGTCGCTCCTGCCCGCGGACGCGGTCGCCGAGATCGAATCGGGGCTGCGGGCCCTGGAAGCCACGGGCGGCAGCGAGCAGGTGCACCGCCTGGTGGTGCCGTCGCTGCCGGTGTCCAGCGTGCTGACGATCGGGCTGGGCAAGCCGCGGCCCGAATGGGCCGCCGACACGATCCGCCGCGCCGCCGGGGTGGCCGCGCGGTCGCTGGGCACCGCCGAGGCGGCGATCGTGACGCTGCCCGGCGACTTCAGCGCCGACGTGTGCTCGGCGACCGTCGAAGGGCTGATCCTGGGCAGCTACCGGTTCACCGAGTTCCGCAGCGACAAGACGGCGCCGAAAGACAAAGGTCTGCGCAAGATCACCGTGTTGTCCGCCTCGAAGGACGCCAAAGCGGCCAGCGCGCACGGCGCGGCCGTGGCGACCGCGGTGGCCACCGCCCGTGACTTCGTCAACACGCCGCCCAGTCACCTCTTCCCCGCCGAATTTGCCAGGCGGGCAAGGTCTTTGGGTGAATCGGTGGGCCTCGAGGTGGAGGTGCTCGACGAGAAGGCGCTGCAGAAGGCCGGTTACGGCGGGGTGATCGGCGTCGGCCAGGGCTCGTCGCGCCCGCCCCGGCTGGTGCGGCTGACGCACCGCGGTTCGAAGCTGGCCAAGAAACCCAAACAGGCGAAGAAGGTGGCCCTGGTCGGCAAGGGCATCACGTTCGACACCGGCGGCATCTCGATCAAGCCGGCGGCATCCATGCACCACATGACGTCGGACATGGGCGGTGCGGCCGCGGTCATCGCCACGGTGGCGCTGGCCGCGCAGTTGCGGTTGCCCATCGACGTGATCGCGACGGTGCCGATGGCCGAGAACATGCCGTCGGGCACGGCGCAGCGCCCCGGCGACGTGCTGACCCAGTACGGCGGAATCACCGTCGAGGTGCAGAACACCGACGCCGAGGGCCGGCTCATCCTGGCCGACGCCATAGTGCGCGCGTGCGAGGACAACCCGGACTACCTGATCGAGACGTCGACGCTGACCGGCGCGCAGACCGTGGCGCTGGGCGCCCGGATCCCCGGGGTGATGGGCAGCGACGAGTTCCGAGACCGGGTCGCCGCGATCTCGCAGCGGGTGGGCGAGAACGGCTGGCCGATGCCGCTGCCCGACGAACTCAAGGACGACCTGAAATCCACCGTTGCCGACCTGTCCAACATCAGCGGCCAGCGCTTCGCCGGCATGCTGGTGGCCGGCGTGTTCCTGCGCGAGTTCGTCGCCGACGGCGTGGGCTGGGCGCACATCGACGTGGCCGGCCCGGCCTACAACACCGGCGGCCCGTGGGGGTACACCCCGAAGGGCGGCACCGGTGTGCCGACTCGCACCATGTTCGCGGTGCTCGAGGACATCGCCGAAAAGGGCTAGCTGTACTGACCTGAGAGGTTAGGTACGCGAGTGGCGGGTGGTTGGCCGCCGAGTGCGGTGTGGCCGCGGTGGTGATTGTAG
>NZ_LATC01000022.1:0-56718 GCF_001414075.1 Mycobacterium sp. UM_11
GGGCGGCGTCGCGGCCTTCATCGACGCCGAGCACGCCCTGGACCCGGAGTACGCCAAGAAGCTCGGCGTGGACACCGATTCCCTGCTGGTCAGCCAGCCCGACACGGGGGAGCAGGCCCTCGAGATCGCCGACATGCTGATCCGCTCCGGCGCCCTGGACATCCTGGTCATCGACTCGGTGGCGGCGCTGGTGCCGCGCGCGGAGCTCGAGGGCGAGATGGGGGACAGCCACGTCGGGCTGCAGGCCCGGCTGATGAGCCAGGCGTTGCGGAAAATGACTGGCGCGCTGAACAATTCGGGCACCACCGCGATCTTCATCAACCAGCTGCGCGAGAAGATCGGGGTGATGTTCGGCAGCCCCGAAACCACCACCGGTGGAAAGGCATTGAAGTTCTACGCGTCGGTGCGCATGGACGTGCGCCGGATCGAGACGCTCAAGGACGGCACCAACGCGGTCGGCAACCGCACCCGGGTCAAGATCGTCAAGAACAAGGTGGCGCCGCCCTTCAAGCAGGCCGAGTTCGACATCCTCTACGGCCAGGGGATCAGCAAGGAAGGCTCGCTGATCGACATGGGTGTGGAGCAGGGCTTCATCCGCAAGTCCGGCTCCTGGTTCACCTACGAGGGCGAGCAGCTCGGCCAGGGCAAGGAGAACGCTCGCACCTTCCTGATGGAAAACGACGAGGTCGCCAACGAGATCGAGAAGAAGATCAAGGAAAAGCTCGGCATTGGCGCGGTCGTGACCGATGGCTTGTCCGATGACAGCGTCCTGCCCGCCCCCGTCGATTTCTGAGCCCTCCCGCGAGGAGCAGGCGCGGACGCTGTGCCTGCGCCTGCTCACCGCGAGAGCGCGCACCCGGTCCGAGCTGCACGGCCAACTGGCCAAGCGCGGCTACCCCGAGGACGTCAGCGCCTCGGTGCTCGACCGGCTCGCCGCGGTCGGCCTGGTCGATGACACCGACTTTGCCGAACAGTGGGTGCGGTCGCGCCGGGCGACGGCCGGCAAAAGCAGGCGGGCGCTGGCCGCCGAGCTGCGCACCAAGGGGGTCGACCGGGAGGTCATCGCCGCGGCGCTGTCGGAGATCGACGCCGGCGCCGAACGGGACCGGGCCGAGCAGTTGGTGCGGACCAAGCTGCGGCGCGAGGCGCTCGACGGTGACGACGCGCGGGTGACCCGCCGGCTGGTCGGGATGCTGGCGCGGCGCGGCTACAGCCAGAATCTGGCGTGCGAGGTCGTCCTCGCCGAGCTGGCCGCCGAACGGGAGCGCCGCCGAGTCTAGGCCGGTGACGTGCGGTTTCTCGCGTGCCGAGCGCTCGCCGTACCATGGCCCCGTGACTTCGACGCTGGCTCCCGCGCGCACCTACCAGGTGCGCACCTACGGCTGCCAGATGAACGTCCACGATTCCGAGCGGTTGGCGGGGCTGCTGGAAGCGGCCGGTTACCAGCGGGCGCCCGATGGGGCCGACGCCGACGTGGTCGTCTTCAACACGTGCGCCGTGCGCGAGAACGCCGACAACAAGCTGTACGGCAACCTCAGCCACCTGGCCCCGCGCAAGCGCGGCAATCCCGAGATGCAGATCGCGGTCGGTGGGTGCCTGGCCCAGAAGGACCGGCACGCCCTGCTGCGCAAGGCGCCGTGGGTCGACGTCGTCTTCGGCACGCACAACATCGGGTCCCTGCCGACGCTGCTCGAACGGGCCCGGCACAACCGGGCCGCCCAGGTGGAGATCGCCGAGTCGCTGCAGGAGTTTCCGTCCTCGCTGCCGAGTGCCCGCGAATCCGCCTACGCCGCTTGGGTTTCCGTCTCGGTCGGGTGTAACAACAGCTGCACGTTCTGCATCGTCCCGTCGCTGCGCGGCAAGGAGGTCGACCGCAGCCCGGCGGACGTCCTGGCCGAGGTGCGGGCGCTGGTGGACGACGGCGTGCTCGAAGTCACGCTGTTGGGCCAGAACGTCAACGCCTACGGCGTGTCATTCGCCGACCCGGCGCTGCCCCGCGATCGCGGCGCGTTCGCGCGGCTGCTGCGGGCGTGTGGGGACGTAGACGGGCTGGAGCGGGTGCGGTTCACTTCCCCGCATCCGGCCGAATTCACCGACGACGTCATCGAGGCGATGGCGCAGACGCCCAATGTCTGCCCCGCACTGCACATGCCGCTGCAGTCGGGTTCCGACCGGGTGCTGCGCGCGATGCGGCGCTCCTACCGCGCCGAGCGGTACCTCGGCATCATCGACCGCGTGCGCGCGGCCATGCCGCACGCCGCCATCACCACCGACCTGATCGTCGGCTTCCCCGGTGAGACGGAAGAGGACTTCGCCGCCACGCTGGACGTGGTGCGGCAGGCCCGGTTCGCGGCCGCCTTCACCTTCCAGTACTCCAAGCGGCCCGGCACCCCGGCCGCCGAACTCGACGGGCAGCTGCCGAAAGCCGTTGTGCAGGAACGCTACGGGCGCCTGGTCGAGCTGCAGGAGCAGATCTCGCTGGAGGGCAATCTCGCACTGGTCGGCCAGACCGTGGAATTGCTGGTCGCCGCCGGCGAGGGGCGCAAGGACAGCCGCACGGCGCGGATGACCGGCCGAGCCCGCGACGGCCGCCTGGTGCACTTCAGCGCCGAGGACACGGTGCGACCCGGCGACGTCGTCACGGCGGTGATCACCCAGGCCGCCCCGCACCACCTGATCGCCGACGCCGGCGTCCTCAGCCACCGCCGCACCCGCGCGGGCGACGCACACGCCGCGGGCCAGCGCCCGCGCGGGATCGGCCTGGGCATGCCCGCCGTCGGACCGCCCGCCGACCCCGCCGAACCGATAGAACCAATGGGATGTGCCCGATGAACGAAGAACACCCGGACCTCAACGCCCTGCGAACCGAGATCGAGGCCGCCGAGCGCCGGGTGGCGCGCGGATTCGACCCGGGCCCACGCGGTTTCGTGGTGGCGATCCTGGTCTTCGTGCTGCTGGGGTCGTTCATCCTGCCGCACACCGGCGCCGTCCGCGGCTGGGACGTGTTGTTCAGTAGCCACGGGGCCGGCGCGGCCGCGGTGGCGCTGCCGTCGCGCGTATTCGCCTGGCTGGCCCTGGTGTTCGGCGTCGGGTTCTCGATGCTGGCGCTGGTCACGCGGCGCTGGGCGCTGGCCTGGACCGCGCTGGCGGGATCCGCCCTCGCCGGCGCCGCGGGGCTGCTGGCCATCTGGTCGCGCCAGACGGTGGCCGCCGGCCATCCCGGTCCCGGGGTCGGCCTGATCGCGGCCTGGATCGTCGTCCTGGCGCTGACCTACCAATGGGCGCGGGTGGTGTGGTCGCGCACCATCGTGCAGCTCGCCGCCGAAGAGCAGCGGCGCCGGGTCGCGGCGCAGCAACAGTCGAGGACGCTGCTCGACAGCCTGGACGACGACACGGTCAAGCCGGCGCCCCCGGACCCCGACGCCTAGGGCTTACGGGTCAACGCCTCCGCGGCCGCCTGCGCCCACTGCCGCCACTGTTCGGCGTTCGCCTTGGCCTCTTCGGCCTCCTTGGTGCGGCCGGCCGCCTCGGCCTTCTGCGCCTGCTGCTCGTACTGTTCGGCGCGAACGCGGAACTGCTCGGCGCGCGCCTGCGCCTGCGGATCCGACCAATCGGCCTCGCCCGCGTCGCGCACCTTCTTCTCGACCGCCCGCAGCCGGCGTTCCAATTCGGCGGACCGTTCCCGCGGCACCTTGCCGATCGCGTCCCACTTCTCGGCGATCGAGCGCAGCGCCGCCCGGGCCGTGTCGTGGTTGCTGGTGTCGATCTTTTCCGCCTCGGCCAGCAGCGCCTCCTTGGCGGTGGCGTTGGCCCGCAACTCGGCGTCCTTCTCCGCCGTCGCCGCGTTGCGGGCCGTGAAGAACACGTCCTGGGCCGCCTTGAACCGCCGCCACAGGGCGTCGTCGACGTCCCGGGCCGCGCGCCCGGCCGCCTTCCACTCCGTGAGCAGCTTGCGGAACTCGGCGCTGGTGGCGGTCCAGTCCGTCGAATCGGACAACTCCTCGGCGCGTTCGCACAGCCGCTCCTTGGCCTGGCGCACGCCCATGCGTTCCCGGTCCAGCTCGGCGAAATGGGAGCCGCGGCGGCGGTTGAAGGCCTCCCGGGCCGCCGAATAGCGCTTCCACAGCGCGTCATCGACCTTGCGATCCAGGCCGCTGATGGTCTTCCACTCGTCGAGGATGGCCCGCAGCCGGTCGCCGGCGGCCTTCCACTGCGTCGAGTTGGCGGCCAACTCCTCGGCCTCGGCGGCCAGCGCCTCCTTGCGCGCGGTCTGGGTGGCGCGAAGCTCGTCGCGGCGCGAACGCTCCTCGGCGACGGCGGCCTCGGCCTGCTCGACGACGCTGCTCAGCCGGCCGGCCAGCGCGTCCAGGTCGCCCAGCACGGCCGCGGTCGGCAACGATTCGGCCAGTTCGGAGGCGTGGGCTTTGATCTTGCGGGCGTCACCGGTTCCCGCCGCGAGCCGCTCCTCCATCAGCGTGACCTCGGTGCTGAGGTCGTCGAAGCGGCGGCCGAAGTGGGCGAAAGCGGCTTCCCGGTCACCGGCCTGCCACGAGCCGACGATGCGCTCTCCGCCGGCGGTGATCAGCCAGACCGTGCCGTCGTCGTCGACGCGCCCGAACTGGTGCGGATTGCTGCGCGGGGGCGCCGGCACCGGGTGGGCGGTGGGTCGCGGGGCGCTCGACGGTCGGGGACCGGGACGCGGTCCCGGGCGGGGCACCGGGCGCGAAACCGGTTGGGGCACCGGCCCAGCCGGGTCTCCGCCGCGGGGTTCGTCTGTCGTCATGCGCTCGTCACCTACCCTTCGCGCGGTCGAGATTCCGCGCACCTGCCGCGCGTAGCGGCACCGTCTGCTGCACCCGTCGGTACGCCGGCTCGGCCCTCCCAACAGCTGCTCAACAGTATTCAAGCAGCTTGGCGGCCCACGCGCCGCCACCCTGACGATCCCGCGCAAGATGCCTCGGCGCGGACGCATCGGGTGTCTGTGATCCGTATCCGGCCCGGACGAGGAAACGGGCGGCCGCCCCCGGGGCTGAACCGAAGGTTGCCCACAGCCGTTGCATAGGTTGATCGCGTATCAACTGAAGGATGATTTTGTCGGCGAGCAGCAGCGTGGGCAACGTCATACAGTTGTTGCTGAACTGATCGCAAATTTTGCGTGTATTTCCGGGGGCCCCAGGGAAAGCTGGTCGGGGCAATCATGAGGTGAGGGGTCCGCTCATGTCGAAAGTTGACGTCGCTGCGTTGATCGCGTTGTGCGCGGCGTTGGCATCCGCGATCGGCGACGTGATCCGTCAGCGCTCGGCACAGGAGATCACCGACAAGGAGGTCGGCCACCTCGAGCTGTTCCGGATGTCGCTGCGGGACACCCGTTGGTGGCTGGGAGGCCTGGCGGCCATCGTCAACTACAGCCTGCAGGCCGGGGCCCTCGCCTGGGGCTCGGTGGTGCTGGTGACCGCGCTGCAGGTCACCGCCCTGCTGTTCGCCCTGCCGATCTACGCGCGCCTGACCAAGCGCCCGGTGACCCGCTTTGAGTGGGTGTGGGCGATCGTGTTGGCCGGCGCGTTGGCGGTGGTCATCATCGTCGGCGACCCGGCCTCCGGGAACCAGCGCGCCTCGGTCGAGACGTGGGCCATCGTGGCCGCGGTCATGGTGCCGCTGCTGGTGGCGTGCGTGGTCGCCGCGCGGATCTGGAAGGGCAGCCCGATCGCGGCCGCGCTGCTCGCGGTGGTGGCGGGCTCGGCGCTCGCGTTGTTCGCGGTGCTCACCAAGGGCATCGTCGAGCTGGGCGAGGACGGCGCACTGGCCGTCGTGACCTCGCCCGAGTTCGTGCCATGGCTGCTGCTGGCGCTGACCGGGATGATCTTCCAGCAGTCGGCGTTCCGCGCCGGCGCGCTGACGGCGTCCATGCCGACGATGACGGTGGCCAAGCCCGTCGTCGCCGGTTTGCTCGGCATCTTTGTGCTCGACGAAACCCTGAACGCCGACGGGCCGAAGGCCGTACTTCTGGTCGCCGCGATCGCGATGGTGATCGTCGCCACCGTCATGCTGGCCCGCGGCGAGGCCGCCACCATGGTCGCCGAGGTCGGGCGAGACGACGGGAGCCTGGCCGACCCTTTTAACGATCCGGTCTTGGCGGCGCCGGCCGAGGCCTGACCGCCTCGCGACGGCGAAACGTTAGTTTGGTGGCGTGCTCAGCGGCATCGCGATCGTTCCGTCGACCCCGCTGCTCGTGCCCGAGCTCGCCGGAGCGGCCGCCGCGGAGGTGACCGACCTGGCGGCCGCGGTGCTGGCGGCGGCCGCCTTCCTGCCCGCGCGCTGGGCCGTCGTCGGGACCGGCGAGCGTGACCAACTGTGGGGTCCCGACACGGCCGGGACGTTCGCGGGCTTCGGCGCGGACGTCGGGGTTCGGCTTTCCCCGCGGGCCCACCCCGAACCGCCTGCCGAGTTGCCCGTGTGCGCGTTGCTGGCCGGCTGGGTCCGGGGCCGGGTCCGGCCCGACGCGACCGCGGAGGCGCGGATCTACCCCGCCGGTCTTGACGCGGGCACCGCGCTGGCGCGCGGCCGCGACCTGCGCGCCGAGATCGACCGGGCGCCGGAACCCATCGGGGTGCTGGTGGTGGCCGACGGCGCGAACACCCTGACACCGGCCGCCCCCGGCGGCTACGACCCGGCCAACGCCGACGCGCAGCTGGCCCTCGACGACGCGCTGGCAACCGGCGACATCGCCGCTCTGACGCGGCTGCCGCGACAGATCCTCGGGCGCGTGGCCTTTCAGGTGCTCGCGGGCCTGGCCGAGCCCGGGCCGCGGTCGGCAAAGGAGCTGTACCGCGGTGCGCCCTACGGCGTCGGCTACTTCGCGGGCGCCTGGCAGCCCTGAGGTGGCCGTGCGACCACTGGCGATCATCGGCCCCACCGGCACCGGCAAGTCGCAGCTGGCGCTCGACGTGGCCGAACGGCTCGACCCTGGCGCCGAAATCGTCAACGCCGACGCGATGCAGCTGTATCGCGGGATGGACATCGGCACCGCGAAGTTGCCCGCCGACCAGCGCCGCGGCATCCCGCACCACCAGCTCGACGTCCTCGACGTCACCGAGACCGCGACCGTCGCCCGCTACCAGAGCGCCGCCGCCGCGGACATCGAGGCGATCGCGGCCCGCGGCGCGGTGCCCATCATCGTGGGCGGGTCCATGCTCTACGTGCAATCCCTGCTCGACGGGTGGTCGTTCCCGGCCACCGATCCCGCCGTGCGGGCGCGCTGGGAACAGCGGCTGGCCGAGGTGGGGGTGGGCGGATTGCACGCCGAGCTGGCGCGCCGCGACCCGGCCGCGGCCGCGGCCATCCTGCCCACCGACGCGCGGCGGACCGTGCGCGCGCTCGAGGTAATCGAGCTGACCGGCCGGCCGTTCGCCGCGTCCGCACCCCGCATCGGTTCCCCGAGATGGGGCACCGCGATTGTCGGCCTCGATTGCGAGACAACGGTCCTCGACGAGCGGCTGGCCCGGCGCACCGACGACATGTTCGACCGGGGCCTGGTCGGCGAGGTGGTCGCGCTGCTGGACGCGGGTCTGCGCGACGGGGTGACGGCGTCGCGGGCCCTGGGCTACGCGCAGGTGATCGCGGCGCTCGACGCCGGCGGCGGCGCCGACCGACTGCGCGACGCGCGAGAACTGACCTACGTCGGCACCCGGCGCTACGTGCGGCGGCAGCGGTCGTGGTTCCGCCGCGACCACCGGGTGACCTGGCTGGACGCGGCGGACCCGGCCACGCTCGTCGACGGGGCCCTGCGGGCCTGGGGCCACGTATCCTGAGCACGTGAGATTCGCGAAGGGCCACGGTACGGAGAACGACTTCGTGCTGCTCCCGGACGCGCAGGCCACGCTCGATCTCACCCCCGCCCGGGTCACCGCCCTGTGCGACCGGCGGCGCGGATTGGGCGCCGACGGCGTGCTTCGGGTCACCACCGCGGGCGCCGCCCTGTCGGCCGGCGTGCTCGACCG
Source organism: Mycobacterium sp. UM_11 (assembly GCF_001414075.1). Taxonomy (NCBI): domain Bacteria; kingdom Bacillati; phylum Actinomycetota; class Actinomycetes; order Mycobacteriales; family Mycobacteriaceae; genus Mycobacterium; species Mycobacterium sp. UM_11. Next base: position 7,998 of record NZ_LATC01000022.1, read on the forward strand.
GCTGCCCGACGGCGTGGCCCCGGCCGACTGGTACATGGACTACCGCAACGCCGACGGTTCCATCGCCCAGATGTGCGGCAACGGCGTCCGGGTGTTCGCCCATTACCTGCGCGCCAGCGGCATGGAGGCCCGCGACGAGTTCGTCGTCGGATCGCCGGCCGGCGCCCGACCGATCACGGTGCACGGTGCCGACGCGACCCACGCCGACATCACCGTCGACATGGGCAAGGCCAACACGCTCGGCGGCGGAAGCGCCGTGGTGGGCGGCCGCCGGTTCTCCGGCCTGGCCGTCGACGTCGGCAATCCCCACCTGGCGTGCGTGGACCCCGGCCTGACCGCCGAGGAGCTGGCCCGCCTCGACGTGGCGGCCCCGGTGGACTTCGACCACGCCCAGTTCCCGGAGGGGGTCAACGTCGAAGTTCTCACCGCGCCGACGGATGGCGCGGTGCGGATGCGGGTACACGAGCGGGGCGTGGGCGAGACCCGCTCCTGCGGCACCGGCACGGTCGCGGCCACCGTGGCCGCGCTGGCGGCCGGCGGGGCGGCCACCGGCACGCTGACGGTGCGGGTGCCCGGCGGCGAGGTCGTCGTCACCGTCACCGACGCCACCAGCTACCTGCGGGGGCCGTCGGTATTGGTTGCGCACGGGGAGGTCAGCGGGGAATGGTGGGACGCGCAGGAGCGTTAATTCGAGTGCGCGGCGCCGATTCGCCGTGCATCATCTTGTATTGCCTATGACACATCCTGAATCGCTCAATTTCGCTCCCGCAGTTGAGGAGCCAAGCACCGGCGAGCTCGCCCTGGAAGAACGGTCGGCGCTGCGCCGCGTCGCCGGCCTGTCCACGGAACTCACCGACGTCTCCGAGGTCGAGTACCGCCAGCTTCGGCTGGAGCGCGTCGTCCTGGTCGGCGTGTGGACCGACGGCACCGCCGCCGACAGCGAGGCCAGCATGGCCGAGTTGGCCGCCCTCGCGGAGACCGCCGGCTCCCAGGTGCTCGAGGGTCTCATCCAGCGCCGCGACAAGCCCGACCCGTCGACCTACATCGGCTCGGGCAAGGCCCAGGAGTTGCGCGAGGTCGTGCTGGCGACCGGCGCCGACACCGTGATCTGTGACGGTGAGCTGTCCCCGGCGCAGCTGACCGCACTGGAAAAGGCGGTGAAGGTCAAGGTCATCGACCGCACCGCGCTGATCCTGGACATCTTCGCCCAGCACGCCACCAGCCGGGAAGGCAAGGCCCAGGTGTCGCTGGCGCAGATGGAGTACATGCTGCCGCGGCTGCGCGGCTGGGGTGAGTCGATGTCCCGGCAGGCCGGTGGCCGCGCCGGTGGCAGCGGGGGCGGCGTGGGCCTGCGCGGTCCCGGTGAAACCAAGATCGAGACCGACCGCCGCCGCATTCGCGAACGCATGGCGAAGCTGCGCCGCGAAATCAAGGACATGAAGCAGGTTCGCGACACCCAGCGCAGCCGCCGCCTGCGCAGCGAGGTGCCGTCGATCGCCATCGTCGGCTATACCAACGCCGGCAAGTCGAGCCTGCTCAACGCGCTGACCGGGGCGGGTGTGCTGGTGCAGGACGCGCTGTTCGCCACGCTGGAGCCCACCACGCGACGCGCCGAATTCGACGACGGTCGCCCGCTGGTGCTCACCGACACCGTCGGGTTCGTCCGCCACCTGCCCACGCAACTGGTCGAGGCGTTCCGCTCCACGCTGGAGGAGGTCGTCGACGCCGACCTGCTGCTGCACGTGGTGGACGGCTCCGACGCCAACCCGCTGGCCCAGATCAACGCGGTTCGAGAGGTGATCTCCGACGTCATCGCCGACCATCACGGCGACCCGCCGCCCGAGTTGTTGGTGGTGAACAAGGTCGACGCCGCGAGCGGCCTCACGCTTGCCGAGCTTCGGCACGCGCTGCCCGGCGCCGTCTTCGTCTCGGCCAGGACGGGTGAGGGCATCGCCGCGCTGCGGCGCCGGATGGGCGAGCTGGCCGTCCCCGCCGACACGGCCGTGGACGTGGTGATCCCGTATCACCGCGGTGACCTGGTGGCCCGGCTGCACGCCGACGGGCGGGTGCAGGAAGAGGAGCACAGCCCCGACGGCACCCGGATCAAGGCCCGGGTTCCGGTGGCGCTGGCCGGCCGCCTGCAGGAGTTCTCGGCCGACTGACCTACCGGGGTGACCGGGCCCCGGGCCGCTGCCGACCAACCGTCTGGTTGGTATATGTTGGGCGGCAGAGTTTCCAGTCGCCGGAGGTCATCCACATGGGCAGTGCCGTCAAGTACCAGCGCACTCTTTTCGAGCCGGAACACGACCTGTTCCGCGAGTCCTACCGGGGCTTCCTCGACCGTCACGTCGCGCCCCATCACGACGAATGGGAGAAGGCGAAGATCGTCGACCGCGGCGTGTGGCTGGAGGCCGGCAAGCAGGGCTTCCTGGGCATGGCCGTGCCCGAGGAGTACGGCGGCGGCGGCAACCCCGACTTCCGGTACAACACGATCATCACCGAGGAGACCACCGCCGGTCGCTACAGCGGGATCGGCTTCGGCCTGCACAACGACATCGTCGCGCCCTACCTGCTGGCCCTGGCCACCGAGGAGCAGAAGCAGCGCTGGCTGCCGAAATTCTGCACCGGCGAACTCATCACGGCGATCGCGATGACCGAGCCCGGCACCGGCAGCGACTTGCAGGGCATCAAGACACGCGCCGTCAAGCAGGGCGACCATTACGTGCTCAACGGCGCAAAGACGTTCATCACCAACGGAATCAACGCCGACCTGGTGATCGTGGTGGCGCAGACCGATCCCGACAAAGGGGCGCAGGGCTTTTCGTTGCTCGTGGTGGAACGCGGCATGGAGGGCTTTGAACGCGGCCGGCACCTGGACAAGATCGGGCTGGACGCGCAGGACACCGCCGAGTTGTCGTTCACTGACGTCAAGGTTCCCGCCGAGAACCTGCTGGGGCAGGAGGGCATGGGGTTCATCTACCTGATGCAGAACCTGCCGCAGGAGCGCATCTCGATCGCCATCATGGCGGCCGCGGCCATGGAGCAGGTGCTCGAGCACACGCTGCAATACACCAAGGAGCGCAAGGCTTTTGGCAAGCCGATCGGCAGTTTCCAGAACAGCCGCTTCGTGCTTGCCGAGCTCGCGACCGAGGCCACCGTCGTGCGCATCATGGTCGACGAGTTCATCCGGTTGCACCTGGACAAGAAGCTGACCGCGGAACAAGCGGCGATGGCCAAGTGGTACTCGACCGAAAAGCAGGTGCACCTGATCGACCGTTGCCTGCAATTGCACGGCGGGTACGGCTACATGCGCGAATACTCCGTCGCCCGTGCCTATCTGGACGCGCGGGTGCAGACCATCTACGGCGGCACGACCGAGATCATGAAAGAGATCATCGGCCGCAGCCTCGGGGTCTAGCACTTAGTCAGCGGAAACGGCCAATTCGGACCTCGACGGCAAACCGCTGCGCGGGCCGGGTCCGTTTGTTCGGGTGGATCGTTGACCAGTTAATGGCTTCACGTACCGTCGCCCCATGCGTTTTGGGTTCGTCGGCGGCGTAATGGCGCACCGCCGAGGCTGTGCCGTATTGGGATTTGAGCGTGGCTCGGCATCATTTCGACATCGGCGTGGTATCCGTTTTTGTAATATTCGTGATTTGACTTCGCATTGTTCGTCGGCGGGAGCAAAGTTGTCCGAGCGCGGCGATAACGCGGATCGGAACGGGGCCGCGTCCCCGCGGTCGTGCGACGGCCCGCTCGCCGGCTGTGCAGGCACGGGCATGGCCGCAGGTCGGGGCGCAGCCGTCGGCTGGGAGGCTTGGTGAACGGGCAGAGAGGTCACATGCGCGGGCTGATCGTGAGCGCGCTGGTCAGCTTGGCCGCCACGGCACTGGCCCTCGGCTTGCTGGCCTCACCGGCGGCGGCGTCTCCGATCGGCGACGCCGAGGCCGCCATGATGGCCGCGTGGGAGAAGGCGGGCGGCGACGGTTCGCCCCTGGGCCCCCGCAAGGGCGATGTGTACCCCGCCGGTGACGGTTTCGAGCTGAATTTCGACGGCGGCAAGATGTTTTTCACCCCGGCGACGGGCGCCAAATTCGTCTACGGTCCGATCCTGGACAAATACGAGATGCTGGGCGGCCCCGCCGGCAGCGACTTGGGCTTCCCCGCCATCAATGAGGTGCCCGGCCTCGCCGGACCCGACAGCCGGGTGGCGACCTTCTCGGCGAGTGACAAGCCGGTGATCTTCTGGACGCCCGACCACGGCGCGTTCGTGGTGCGCGGCGCGATCAACGCCGCCTGGGACAAGCTCGGCAGTTCCGGCGGCGTGCTCGGGGTCCCGGTCGGCGATGAGACGTACAACGGCGAGGTGTCCGCGCAGAAGTTCAGCGGCGGTCAGGTCTCGTGGAACAGGCAGACGAAGCAGTTCACCACCGAACCGCCGGCGTTGGCCGACCAGTTGAAGGGCCTGCAGGTGGCGATCGATCCCACCGCGGCCATCAACATGGCGTGGCGCGCCGCCGGCGGACCGAATGGGATGCTGGGGGTCAAGAAGGGCGCGCAGTACCCGATCGGCGGCGACGGGATCGTCCAGGACTTCGCCAACGGGAAGGTGTACTTCAGCCCCGCCACCGGCGCGAACGCCATCGAGAGCAACATCCTGGCCAAATACGACGCGCTGGGCGGGCCGGCCGGCAGCGATTTGGGTTTCCCCACCGCCAACGAATCCGACGGCGGCATCCCGTCCAGCCGCGTCGTCCCCTTCTCCGGTGCCGACAAGCCGGTGATCTTCTGGACGTCCGAGCACGGCGCGTTCGTGGTGCGCGGCGCCATGAAGGCGGCGTGGGACAAGCTTCGCGGGCCGACCGGCAAGCTGGGCGCGCCCGTCGGCGACCAGGCCGTCGACGGCGACGTCGTCTCCCAGCAGTTCACCGGCGGCAAGGTCTCGTGGAACCGGGCGAAGAACACGTTCAGCACCGACCCGGCCAATCTGGCGCCGCTGCTGTCCGGCCTGCAGGTCTCGGGGCAGAACCAGCCGAGCAACTCGGCGATGCCCAGCCACGCCAAGAAGTTCACCTGGCAGTGGTGGTGGCTGCTGGCCGCCATTCCGGTGCTCGTGCTGATCGTCCTGGCGGGATTGCTGGCCCTCGGCTGGCGCCGGCGCCGCGCCGCCCGCGCGGACGTCGGCTACGAGCCCCACCGCGACCTCGATGCCGGTTACGACGCCGCGGGCGACCAACACTGGGGACGCGACGAAGTCGCCACCGACCACTTCGCCCGCCAGCCGGAAGCGGCCGATGCCGAGGGCGGCGGCCGGGTGAGCTGGCGCCGGGGCGGTGCGGACGAGGATTCCTACCGGGCCGACGAGGATCCCGACGCGGTGGACACCGACTCCTTCGCCGCCGTCTCGCCGGCCACGTTGGCGGAGGCCGGCTACCCCGAGGCCGAATCCGATTACGCCGAGGCCGAACCCGGTTACCCCGATTCCGGCTACCCCGAGTCCGAATACGCCGAATCCGACTATGCCGAACCGGATCACGCCGAACCCGGCTACGCGCAAGCCGACTACGCCGAGTCCGATTACGTCGAAGCCGAGTACGTCGACGACCTGCCCGAGCCCGCCTACCCGGAGCCCGTCCGGGCCGACGATGACTACGTCGAGGCCGAATACCTCGACGTCGCCGTGCCACACACGCCCCCGGACACCGAATTCGAGCCCGGCGTCCCCGAGGCCGGCGCCCCCGAGGCCGAGTACCCGGACGTCGCCGTACCGCACGTCCCGGCGGACGTTGGCGATGCCGTGGAAGATGCCGTGGAAGATGTCGAGGCCGACGCCGTGCCCGCGGCCCCGGCGGCCGAACAGCGCGGCGGGCGGCACGCGGCCGCGGAGGACGAGGACAGCGGAGCCGGGGCCGGTCCGGCCGGGCGCCCCACGATCCACCTACCGCTCGAGGACCCCTACCAGGTGCCCGAGGGCTACCCGATCAAGGCGAGCGCCCGCTTCGGGCTGTACTACACGCCGGGCAGCGAGCTCTACCACGACACGCTCGCCGAACTCTGGTTGTCCAGCGAAGAAGTGGCGCAGGCCAACGGCTTCCACAAGGCGGACTGACCCCGGCCGCCGGCTATACCTTGCGGATCACCGTGACGACCTTGCCGAGCACGGTCGCGTCATTGCCGGGAATGGGATCGAACGCCGGGTTGTGCGGCATCAGCCACACCTGACCGCCCGCACGCTTGAACGTCTTGACGGTGGCCTCCCCGTCGAGCATGGCCGCCACGATGTCGCCGTTGTCGGCGACGTTCTGCTGCCGGACCACCACCCAGTCGCCGTCGCAGATGGCCGCCTCGACCATCGAGTCCCCGACGACCTTGAGCAAGAACAGCGTCCCCTCGCCGACCAGCTCGCGCGGCAACGGAAAGACGTCCTCGACGGCTTCCTCGGCGAGGATGGGCCCGCCGGCCGCGATGCGGCCCAGGACGGGAACGAACGTCGGCTCCGGAAGGGCGTCCGAACCGGCGACTTCCGTGGCCGGCGCCGCCATCTCGTCGTCGGCGCCGCGGACGTCGACCGCCCGGGGACGGTTCGGATCGCGGCGCAGGTAGCCCTTGCGCTCGAGGGTGCGCAGCTGATGGGCCACCGAAGACGTCGACGTCAGGCCGACGGCGTCGCCGATCTCCCGGATGCTCGGCGGGTAACCGCGGCTGGTGACCGACGCGCGAATGACGTTCAAGATGGTGCGCTGCCGTTCGGTCAGCGTCGAATCCACGGCGTGCAGCCGACCGTCCGTGCCCGCCGATGAGGTGTCGTTGCTGTCGCTCATGGCACTGAATGTAACCCCACCGGGCCCAAGAATCAAACATGTGTTCGACTAGCGTGTCGGGATCCTACCGACTCCGCCAAAACGACGTCTGATGTCTTGAATCACAAAGGTGTAACTCTTCGACGGATCGGGTATTTCAGCCGCATGTCAGCTCTAGCGCCCACGGACTTGTCGGTGGGGTGGTCTAGCGTTCGACTCGTGCGACACGCTTCGCTCACATGTTCGGATTTCGAACACACGAGCGATACAGTCGAACAGCTGAGCGAAGAATAGTTGACCGGAGGAACGCAGATGACAACCATCCACACGCTGGCGCCGCGTACCAGCAACCCTCGGCGTCCGGTCAACGGACCGGTTCAGGGGCTTCGCTACGGCCGGGAGGGCCTGGCCCGCTCCCGTAGGCCCGGCCCGACGCGCCCGGCCGGCGCGCCCACCCGCTATCACGGCACCGGGGTCGCGATGTCCGGCGCGCCGCACCGCAAGCGGCCCGTCACGGTGACGACCACCATTTGGCTCGCGCTGGCCGCCGGCGCCATCACCCTGTGGCTGGGCCTCGTCGGCAACGTCGGCCAGGTGCTAAACGGCGACTCGGGCAGCTCGGCCGCTCACGTCCCGGACCGGCTGGCCGTCGTCCGCGTCGAGGCGGGGGAGTCGCTGCAGGACGTCGCCCACCGGGTGGCACCCGACGCGCCGGCGCGCCAAGTCGCCGACCGCATCCGCGAACTCAACGACATGAACTCGCCGGCCCTGGTGGCCGGCCAGACCCTGATCGCCCCGGTCGGCTAACGGCGCGAGTACGCTCGAAGTGCTGCGGTACCTGGATGTCGGCACGGCGAAGGAGCGGTCATGCATTGCCCGTTCTGTCGCCATCCCGATTCCCGGGTGATCGATTCGAGGGAAACCGATGAGGGGCAGGCCATTCGGCGCCGCCGATCGTGCCCCGAGTGCGGGCGGCGTTTCACCACCGTGGAGACGGCGGTGCTCGCCGTGGTCAAACGCAGCGGAGTCACCGAACCCTTCAGCAGGGAGAAGGTGATCAGCGGTGTCCGCCGGGCCTGCCAGGGCCGCCAGGTGGACGACGACGCGCTGAACCTGCTGGCCCAGCAGGTCGAGGACACGGTGCGTGCCGCGGGTTCCCCCGAGGTCGCCAGCCACGAGGTCGGCCTGGCCATCCTCGGCCCGCTGCGCGACCTCGATGAGGTGGCCTACCTGCGGTTCGCGTCGGTGTATCGCTCCTTTGAGTCGGCGGACGACTTCGAGCGTGAGATCCAGGCGCTGCGCGAACACCGCCAGGTGACGACGCCGACCTGACGGCACGGCGGGCTGCGTCGTCGCCGGGCTAGTCTCAGTTTCATGCCCCCCGACTTGCATCCCGATATCGCTGCCCTCGCACCGCTCCTGGGGACGTGGGCGGGCCAGGGCTCGGGCGAGTATCCGACGATCCAGCCCTTCGACTACCTCGAAGAGGTCGTGTTCTCCCACGTCGGCAAGCCCTTTCTGGCGTACGCCCAAAGGACCAAGGCGGTGGCCGACGGCAAGCCGTTGCACGCCGAGGTCGGATACCTGCGCGCGCCGCAGCCCGGTCAGGTCGAACTGGTGCTCGCCCACCCGAGCGGCATCACCGAAATCGAGGTGGGCACCTTGACGGTCAGCGACGGTGTCATCGAAATCGAGCTGTCCACAACGGACGTCGGACTCACGCCCACCGCCAAAGAGGTGACCGCGCTGGGCCGCACCATCCGCGTTGACGGCGACGAGCTGTCGTATTCGGTGCGGATGGGCGCTGTCGGGCAGCCCCTGCAGCATCACCTCAGCGCGGCGCTGCGCCGGCAGGCCTGAGCGCGGCCTGCGGTCAATCCAGTTGCCTCACACCGTCATTGACGACGCGTCCGGCCACCCCGACCCAGCCCTCGGCGTTCCACGTCGTCTCGATGACCGACCCCCTGCCCTGGGTCACGTGCAGGTCGCGGCTGAGGTAGTCGGTGATCCGCATCGCAGCCGAGCCGGTCGCTTCGTCTTCCGGCACACCGAGGTTCGCGAAAAAGCCGCGGGAGCGCAGGGCTCCGGCTTCCCGGTCGGTCCAGGCCCACAGGTAGTGCGCCGTGTCGTCGGGGAAATCGCCCGGGTCGGCGGCGAGAAGCTCGTCGGCTGAACCGAATTCGTGCAGGGCGACCTCGGGCGCCCAATCCGAGCGCGCGCTGACGCGCGTGCGGTCGCCGGCGTAGCTCACCTGCACGAGACCGGCCGGCACGTGCAGCGTGTTGATCGGCGTGCCGTTCTCCCGCAGCCACCACGACGCGCCGACGATGGGGTGCCCGGCGAATGCGATCTGGACCAGCGGCGTGTAGATGGTGGCGTGCGCGGTGGTGGAACCGGCGGCGGGCAGGTCGACGAAAACCGTTTCGCTGTAGCCCAATTGGGTGGCCAGCCGTTGCCGGTCGGCGGGCTGGACCTGAGCGGCATCCACTACGCCGAGCGGATTGCCGAAATTGCCCTCCGCGTCGGTGAACACCCGCAACACTGTGACGTCGATAGCCATGGCCCGACTGTACGACCCCCGGCGGGGCCGCATCGAGCAAGGTGGTTCAGGTGGCGCTGCGTTCGTCGGAACCCATCGCGTTCAGCACGGCGACGCGCGTGGGCGCGGGGCCGCTGACGGCCTTCTCACCGCCGCCGCTGCGGAGCAGCGCGCGCAGGGCGGCCTGATCGTATTCGGCGGGCGCGGTGGTGTCGATGAAGCGTTCGACCACGTCGATGAAGCGGGCCGGGTCGTCGTGGAACGGGAAGTGTCCGGAGCCTTGAAAGATCTCCAGGCGGGAGCCGGGCATCGCGGCGTGTGCCATCCAGGCGTGTCGGACCGGGACGACCACATCCTTGGTGCCCCAGACGATCTGCACCGGGATGGCCTCGGTCAAATAGCATCGGTCGAGCATGGTGACGATCTGCCCGCGCCAGTCGACCACCGCCCGCAGGGTCCGGCTGAAGGCCGCCGAGGCGGTCGGCTCCGGCAGATCGTCGAGGATCCGCAAGACGTTGGGCAGGTCGCGGCCCAGGCCGGTCGAGCCGATCGCCAGGCCCGCTATTCGCCCGGCCAGCTGCACGGCGGGCAGTACGAGGGGGAGCCGCAGCAGGGCCAGCGCCTCGCTGCCCATCGGCAGCGACGCGAGCCGGAGCGCGACGTTCACGTCCTTGGTGACACCACCCGCGGCGACCAGAATGAGCCGGTCGACCAAATGCGGGAACTGGTAGGCGAATTGCATGGCCACGCCGCCCCCCAGCGAATGCCCGACGACCGTCACCCGCTCGATGTCGAGGACGCTGAGCAGGTCACGCATCCCGTTCGCGTAGGCGGCGACGGAGTAGTCGGCGCGCGGTTTGTCGGATCGCCCGTGGCCGAGCAGGTCCGGGGCGATGACCGTGAACCGCTGAGCGAGCTTGGCCTGCACGGTGTTCCAGGTGGTGGAGTTGTCACCGATGCCGTGCACCAACAGGATCGCCGGCCCGTCACCGGCGATGCGGTAGGCCCGCTTGTAGCCGTGGATGGTGCGGAATTCCAGCCGGGGCGCGGTGACCTCACGCACCGGGCGGAGAGTGCTCTTGCGCTTCCGCTCGGTCATGTCGCCAACCTTGGTGTCGGGCCTAGGGCCGTGAAAAGGTCAGACCTGGTCGTCGTCGTCGCGCTTCTTCTCCGCCTGCTGGGCGAGGAATCGCTCGAACTCTGCACCAAGCTCGTCTCCGCTAGGCAGGTCCTCGTCGCGAGTTAGTAACGACCTGTTCTCCTGAGCGTCGATGAAGGCATCGTACTGGCGCTCGAGCGCCGTCACCACTTGGGCAACCTCCGCGCTCGCCTCGACCTGCTCGTCGATCTTGGTCCGGATCACCGCCGCTGCTTCGGTCAACGCCGTCAGCGGCAACTCGAGCGACGCGATCTTGGCCACCTGCTCGAGCAAGGCCTCGGCGGCGGCCGGGTAGTCGGTCTGCGTCAGGTAGTGCGGCACGTGCACGGTGTAGCCGACGACCTCGTGACCGTGTTGGGCCATCCGGTATTCCAGCAGGTTGGACGCGCTGCCGGGGACCTGGATCTCGGAGATCCACGGCGTGAACTCGGCGATCAGCTCGGGCTTGTTGGAGTGCGCGGTCATCGTGATGGGCCGCGTGTGCGGTACCGCCATCGGGACGGTGCCCAGGCCGATGGTCTGACGCACATTCAGCCGTTCGGCCAGCAAGCGCACGGCGGTGATGAAGCGCTCCCACTTCAGATCCGGTTCCATGCCGGCGAGCAGCAGGAACGGGGTGCCGATGGTGTCGCGCAGCGCGTACAGGCTCAGTTCCGGCTCGTCGTAGTTGGTGAAGTGATCGGTCTTGAAGGTCATCAGCGGGCGCCGCGAGCGGTAGTCCAGCAGCTCGTCGATGGCAAACGACGCGACGAGCTCGGTGTCCAGCGCCGCCTTCAGGTGCGACGACGCCAGCCGGATGGCGTGCCCGGCGTCCGAGAACCCCTCCAGCGCGTGCACCAGCACCGGGCCCCGGCCGTCCGACGTCGACAACTGCGGCGCCGGCAGCTCCAGTTCGTACATCCCGGCCTGTCCCTGCGGGTCCTGTTCGTCAGCCATCACCGCTCGCCTCCTGTCGGGGGTGTCGCCAGCGTGCCCTACCAGTGTCCCCCGAATCACGGGGCACCAATATCAAACAGCGGTGTGAAGTTCGCGTTTCATCCGGAGGCGAACATCTTTCGACGTCGGCCGGACGAGCGGGCAGGCGCGCGACGCGTGGGAGTCGGCCCGCTGAGCGGGCGTCAGGCATGATGAAACCGATGCGCGTACCGACCGTGATGCTGTGCCTGGTGGTCGCCGTGGCGACGTCGGTGACGTCGTGCAAGCGGCCGCCCGGCGACCGTGCGCTGGTCCCGTCGCCGTCCCCCGCGCGCAGCAGCACACCGGTGCAGCACATGGGTCAGCCGAAGCAAAAGGCGGTGGCGGCGCCGGTGGACCCGGACAAGCGCGTCGGCGCCATTTTCATCGACGGCGGGCCGCTGCACGTCTGCACGGGTTCGGTGGTGCATTCGACGGGCGGGAACCTGATGATGACCGCGGCGCACTGCCTGGCCGGGGCCTCGCAGATCACCTTCGTGCCGGGGTTCGCCGGCGACGCGCCGCCCGCCCCGGCCGACGTGTGGAAGGCCGACGCGGTCTACCTCGACCCCCGCTGGTCGGCCAGCAAGGATCCCAACGCCGACTATGCGATCGCGCGGCTCAGCAACGACGCCGGGGGCTCGGTGGAGTCGCGCGCCGGCCTGGCGCTGACCCTGGGCAAAACGCCGCCGCCCGGCAGCCACGTCACCGTGATGGGCTATCCGGCCGGCGTGGGTGGCGCGCCGATCGGGTGTCAGGCCAGCACGTCGTTGACCGAGGGCGGGTTCCCGTCGTTCCCGTGCGAGGGGCTGGTCGACGGCACCAGCGGCGCGCCCTGGGTCAGCGGCACCATGCTCACCGGGGTGATCGGTGGTTTCGAACGCGGCGGTTGCGCCGCGAACGTGTCGTATTCGGCGCCGTTCGACGCCCAGACCGCGCAGTTGCTGGCCCGCGCCGAGGCGGGCGGCCCCGGCGACCCGCTCACCGGCCAGCTCGACGACAGCTGTTAGCTGCGGAACTGGTTGAGCGCGCGCACCTTGTTCATCACGTCGAGCGCGGCCACCTTGTAGGCCTCGGAAAAAGTGGGGTAGTTGAACACGGCGTCCACCAGGTATTCGACCGTGCCGCCGCAGCCCATGACGGCCTGCCCTATGTGCACCATCTCGGTGGCACTGGTCCCGAAGATGTGCACGCCCAGCAGCTTGAGGTCGTCGGTGGACACCAGCAGCTTGAGCATGCCGTAGGAGTCGCCGGCGATCTGGCCGCGGGCCAGTTCCCGGTACCGGGCCACCCCGACCTCGTAGGGGATCGCGTTCTTCGTCAGCTCGACCTCGGTGGCCCCCACGTAGGACACCTCGGGGATGGAGTAGATGCCGATCGGCTGCAGTTCGGTGATGCCGTCGGTCGGCTCCCCGAAGGCGTGGTAGGCGGCCAGCCGGCCCTGCTCCATGGACGTCGCGGCCAGCGCGGGGAAGCCGATCACGTCGCCGACGGCGTAGATGTGCGGCACCTTGGTCTGGAAGAAGTCGTCGACGAAGATCCGGCCGCGGTTGTCGGCCTCCAGTTCGGCGTTGTGCAGGTCGAGGTGGTCGGTCTGGCCCTGCCGCCCGGCGGAGTACATCACCGTCTCGGCGGGGATCTGCTTGCCGCTGGCCAAGGTGGTGACCGTGCCAGCCGAGCCGACGTCGACCGCGGTCACCTCCTCACCGAACCGGAACGTCACCGCGAGGTCGCGCAGGTGGAATTTCAGGGCCTCCACGACCTCGGGGTCGCAGAAGTCCAGCATGTCGCTGCGCTTCTCCACGACGGTGACCTTGGTGCCCAGCGCCGCGAACATCGAGGCGTATTCGATGCCGATCACCCCGGCGCCGACCACCACCATCGAGGTGGGCAGCGACTTGAGGTCGAGGATCCCGTCGGAGTCCAGCACCCGCTCCTCGTCGAACTCGACACCCGACGGTCGCGCCGGCCGGGTGCCGGTGGCGATGACGATGTGTTCGCCGGTGACCGTTAGCTTTTCGCGGCGGGACGGGTCTTCGACCTCGATGGTGTGCGGGTCGAGGAACCGCCCGTGGCCCAGCAACAGGTCGATGCGGTTGCGCATCAGCTGGTTGCGCACCACGTCGACTTCCTTGCCGATCACGTGCTGGGTGCGGGCCAGCAGGTCGGCCGGCGTGATCTTCTCCTTGACCCGGTAGCTCGCGCCGTACAGTTCGCGCTGGCTCATCCCGGTGAGGTAAAGCACGGCCTCGCGCAACGTCTTTGACGGGATGGTGCCGGTTTGGACGCACACGCCGCCGAGCATCTGGCCGCGTTCGACGACCGCGACCGACTTGCCGAGCTTGGCCGAGGCGATGGCGGCCTTCTGCCCGCCGGGCCCCGAACCGATGACCACCATGTCGTACTCTTGCGCCGAACCCATGCGAACAACAGTAGATCAGCACAACTCACAGTGCTGGGTTCATTCACAGGCCCGGGATCCGACCGGTTCCCGCGAGCACCGGCTGACGGTGCGGGCCACCAGCGTGGTCCCCATGACGACGCATCGACCCGACTTCAAGCTCAACCGACCCGGCGCACTCATCGCCGCACTGCCGGCCGTTCTCGGCTTCGTTCCCGAAAATTCATTGGTCCTGGTGTCTTTGGACCGTGGCGAGCTGGGAGCCGTGCTGCGGGTCGACCTCTCCGATGAACTCGCAGCCCGGGTGGGACACCTGGCCCAGGTCGCCGCCGCCGCCCGGCCCGACGGCGCCATCGCGGTGATCGTCGACGCGGACGGGGCGGACTGTCCCTGCTGCACCGAGGAATACCGGCAGCTGTCCGAAAACCTGGCAAAGTCGTTGTCGGACAACGATATCGAGCTGTGGGCCACCCACGTGGTGGACCGGGTCGCGGCCGGGGGGCGCTGGCACTGCGTGGACAACTGCGGCGCGAGCGGCCTCGTCGACGATCCGTCGGCCTCGCCACTGGCGGCCGCCGCGGTGCTCGACGGCAGGCGGCTCTACGCGCGGCGCGCCGACCTGCAGGCGGTGATCGCGGTGCAGGACACGGCGCGCAGCGCCGCCTTGGCCGGCGCCATCGACCGGCAGGAGGGCAGGCGCCGGGCGGCCCATCTCGCGGACCCGGCCCGCTGCGCGCGCGCCGACGTCAAGCAGGCCATGGCGGCCGCCTCGCGGGTGGCCGCCGGCCAGGCACTGTCCCGGGGGCAGCTCGCGAAGCTGAGCTGCGCGCTGGGCGACGCGCAGGTGCGCGACATCTTCTACGCCCTGGCGGTCGGCGAGAGCGCCGGCGCGGCCGAGTCGTTGTGGGCGCTGCTGGCGCGCACCCTGCCCCCGCCCTGGCGGGTCGAGGCCCTGGTCCTGCTGGCGTTCAGCGCCTACGCCCGCGGCGACGGTCCGCTGGCCGGGGTGTCGCTGGAGGCCGCGCTGCGTTGCGAGCCGGAGCATCGGATGGCAGGGATGCTGGACACGGCGTTGCAGTCGGGGCTGCGGCCGGAGGACATCCGCGAATTGGCGCTCACCGGCTATCGGCTGGCCAAACAGCTGGGTGTGCGGTTACCCCCGCGGCGGCCGTTCGGCCGCCGCGCGTGCTAGACCTTCTCGACCTTGACCGCGTGCGCCATCTCGTGCGGCAGGGTGACGTTCTCGTGGCCGGGGATGACGATGGTGACCCCGGCGGGACCGGTCTCGACGGTGACCCGGGCGTTGGGGACGACGCCGGCGTCCTTGAGGCGGGTGATCAGGTCGATGTCGCCCTGCACGTGCTCGGTCAGTTGGCGGACGACGACGGCCACCGGCGAGCCGGGCGGCAACTCGGTCAGCCGGACCAGGTTGGCGTCGTCGGCACCGGAGTCGGGGCCCACGCCCAGGTCCAACAGCCCCGGGATCGGGTTGCCGAAGGGGGAGGTGGTCGGGTGGTTGAGCACCTTCACCAGCCGCCGTTCGACGTCCTCGCTCATCACGTGCTCCCAGCGGCACGCCTCGGCGTGCACTTCCTCCCAGGGCACCCCGATGACGTCGACGAGCAATCGTTCGGCCAGCCGGTGCTTGCGCATGACGGCGATGGCCAGCGCCCGGCCCTTGTCGGTGAGCTCGAGGTGGCGGTCGCCGGCGACGTGGAGCAGCCCGTCGCGCTCCATGCGGGATACGGTCTGGCTGACGGTCGGCCCGCTCTGCTCGAGGCGTTCGGCGATGCGGGCACGCAGCGGCGTCACGCCCTCTTCTTCGAGGTCGTAGATGGTCCGCAAGTACATCTCGGTGGTGTCAACCAGGTCGTTCATTCAGCACCCTCCATCGACGCCGAGTCTACTTGGCCAGCTGCGCGAATGGGTGTAACGCTTCCCCGACAAGCAGTATGCCCGCCGCGTGTGCGGCGGGCATACCGTCTGCTACCTAGCTCGGGCGGCGATCGCAGGCGCGGCGGGAGCCGGGCGCCGCGGGTCGCCGCGATCTCTTACGTTGCGGCCTCAGCTTGCGTACGACCGTAGCCGGTCGGCGCGCTCGCCGTGGCGGAGTTTGGACATCACGTCCCGCTCGATCTGCCGGACCCGCTCACGCGACAGCCCGAACAGCTTGCCGATCTGGTCGAGGGTGCGTGGCTGACCGTCGTCGAGGCCGAAGCGCAGCCGGATCACCTGATGCTCGCGCTCGTCGAGAGTGGCCAGCACGCTGCGGATGTCGGTGTGCAGCAGCTCGGCGATCACCGCGTTCTCGGCCGACATCGCCTCGGCGTCCTCGATGAAATCGCCCAGCGGCGCTTCCTCTTCGGAGCCGACCGGCATGTCCAGGCTCACCGGGTCGCGGCTGTGCTCGAGCAGGTCGTTGATCTTCTCGACCGGAATGCCGGACTCGGCGGCCAGCTCCTCGTCGGTGGCCTCCCGACCCAGGTTCTGATGCATCTCCCGCTTGATCCGGGCCAGCTTGTTGACCTGCTCGACCAGGTGCACGGGCAGCCGGATGGTGCGGCTCTGGTCGGCCATGCCGCGGGTGATGGCCTGACGAATCCACCACGTCGCGTACGTGGAGAACTTGAAACCCTTTGTGTAGTCGAACTTTTCCATCGCGCGGATCAGCCCCAGGTTGCCCTCCTGGATCAGGTCCAGCAGCGGCATCCCGCGACCCGTGTAGCGCTTGGCCAGCGACACCACCAGGCGCAGGTTCGCTTCGAGCAGGTGACGCCGCGCCGCCGCGCCGTCGCGCACGACGGCCTCCAGGTCGCGTCGACGGTTCTCGCCCAGCCGCTTACGGGTTTCGAGCAGATGCTCGGCATACAGCCCGGCCTCGATGCGCTTGGCAAGTTCCACTTCGCCCGCGGCGTTCAACAGCGCCGTCTTACCGATGCCGTTGAGATATACGCGCACGAGGTCCGCGGCCGGGCTCTGAGCATCCAGATCGCCGTCAAATCTGCTCGTGCTGGCGTTCGCCATAGCGACCTCCCGTTCGGCTTGTACTGTCATTGAGTTCAACGACAGATCAGCCCTGAGAGTTCCCAGCCCCTTGCCATCTCACACGTCTTGACGTGCAGAAATGTGCCGCCGACCTGAGAATGTCCTGAGAAGTCGGGGGGACACCCTTCTCGGCTACGGAAAGGCGTCGCCGCCGGGGCCCGGGGGCCAGTCCGGTTGCGGCTGGCGGCGCGGCTCGAGCGCCGGGCGCTCGGCCGTCGGGAACAGCGGGGTGCGCCGGTGGGCGTCGTCGAACCGCCGGGGCTCCTCGGAGCGGCGGGGCGGCCGGTCGTTGGCGATCAGCACCGCCATCCACGGCAACGGCACCGACACCGCGACGATCGCCAGCGAGATCAGACCGTTGTGCCAGGCGCCGTAGGCGACGGCGGCCAGGATCAGCGCCGGAATGCGGAACGCCATCAGCGTCAGGTATTTACGCACCCGCGCGCGGTGCTGCTCCTCGTAGGACTGGGCCGCGCCGGTGATGAGGACTGGCCTGCCATCGTCGTCGAAACCCAACTCAGAGCGCTTCATATCTCCCCGCGCCTCTTTTCTTTCTGCGCCTCGTTTTCCACTGTCCCACACCCGAGGAATTCCGGCAGGAGCGAGTCACGGGGCACAATGTCAGGTATGCAGACCCAGACGATCGAACGCACCGAGACCGACGAACGCGTCGACGACGGGACCGGCAGCGATACGCCGAAGTACTTCCACTACGTCAAGAAGGACAAGATCGCCGAGAGCGCGGTCATGGGCAGCCACGTGGTGGCCCTGTGCGGCGAGGTCTTTCCCGTCACCAAGGCGGCCAAGCCCGGCTCACCGGTGTGCCCGGACTGCAAGCAGATCTACGACCGGATGAAGAAGGACTAGGCCCGGCCCTCACAGCGTCGCGCTGTCGGGCGCCGGCTCCGGCTCCGGCTCCGGCTCCGAAACCATTGACCGCTTCAGCACGGGCACGCGGTGTTCCAGCCACTTGCGCAGCCGGTGCGCGTGCGTCTTGGGCGCCGGGAACTCCTCCTGGATCGCGGCGTTCAGCTCGGCGCCCAGCATCACGGCGAATCCGCCGAAGAACGCGAACAGCAGGAACGCTATTGGGGTGGCCAGCGCGCCGTAGGTGTAGCCGGTGCTGGTGATCCACCGCAGGTAGACCCGCAGGCCCAGCGTGGCGATCAGGAACACGGCCGTGGCGAGCACGGCCCCGAAGATCAGGCGATGCGTCGGCAGGGGTTCGGGCAGCGCCACCCTGTACAGGATCACCACCCCGACCAGCAGGCCGAGGATGAGTGCCGGGTAGTAGCCGTAGCGCAGGACGTTTTCCAGGCTGTCCGGGATGTGCTCGCTCACCTTGCGCGGACCCACCACCAACACCGGCGCCGCGCACACCACGAAAACCAGCATCACCACGTACAGGAACAGGGCGAACAGCCGCTGCCGCACGGGATGCCGCAGCGGGGTCTGGTCGTGCGCCTCCACGACGGCGTCGACGTAGGCCGAGATCGCCGACGATCCGGCCCACATCGAGATGAGGAACCCGACCGACACGACCTCGCCACGGGCGTTGGCGGTGACGTCCCGGATGGTCGGCTCGATGATCTCGTTGACGACGCTGGGCGAGAAGAAGCTGCGGATCGCGGAGATGATGCTCTTCTCGATCGACATCATCGTGTCCGGGCCGAACAGCGGCGCCACGTAGGCCAGGCTGCCCAGGATCCCCAACAGCAATGGGGGGAGCGACAGCGCCGACCAGAAACCCGCCTGCGCCGACTCGGAAAAGATGGAGTCATCCCAACTTTTGGAGATGGTCCTCAGAGTGAGTCGCCAGATGTGATGGCGGGACGGTTTTGCGATTTGATCGCTCATACCCGTCCAGCATTACCGAAGACCGCCGCACTCAGCCACATTGCCCACGGGTGAGTTGGGCGCAATCAGCTCCCGCTGAACTCCAGGACGGCCGACAACTCGGTCAGTTTCGCCTCGTGCTCGTTGGCGTGGTGCTGGCAGAAGAGAAGCTCGGCTCCGGAAGGCAGCTTGGCGCGGACTCGAGCCGCGGCACCGCAGCGATCGCAGCGGTCCGCACGGGTTAGCTCGGGACTGGTCAGAGTTGCATTCATGGCTTCTCCGTTCTTGCTTTTATTCACTCTCTCAGACGTATGGGGTTTTCGCGTTGTTCCCCGATCGTTATCGGGTGTGTCGTTTCTCACGGCCTGTAAACGTTTGGTTTCGGCGAACTTTCTAAGCTGATCATTCGTGGCTTTCGCTCCTGAAGTGCTGGTACATCTGTGCGGCCGCGACGCGTGGTCGCGGGCCCGCGCCACCGGCGAGATTCGTCCCGACGCATCCGGCGGTGGTGAGTTCATCCATCTTTCGGCCCCCGAACAGGTCCACCTGCCGGCCAACCGGCTCTACCGCGGGCGCGATGACTTGGTGCTACTGACCATCGACCCTGCGAGGCTGGACTCCGAAGTGCGTTGGGAGCCAGGCGTAGCAACGGACCCGGAGGCGATGCTGTTCCCGCACCTGTACGGTCCGTTGCCCATCGACGCTGTGATTCGGGTCACCGATTACCGGCCCGGCGCCGACGGCACGTTCGCGCCGGCGGGGGAGTCCACGTAGGCGTCGGCCTCGATCTCGACCAGGAGCTGGGGGGCTATCAACGCGGACACCTCCACCATGGTGGCCGCGGGCCGGATGGCGCCGAAGACCTGCGCGTGCACCGCCGCGACGTCGCGCCACCGGGACATGTCGGTGACGTAGACGCGGGTGCGGACCACGTCGGTCAGCGACGCACCCGCTTCGTGCAGCGCAATCTCGATGCGGCGCAAGGCATCTCGGGCCTGAGCCGCGATGTCTCGCCCTGCGCCGGTCGTTCCGGCCACGGCCACGTGCGGGCCGACCCGGACGGCGCGCGAATAACCGACGGCCGATTCGAACTCGGAGCCAGACGAGACCAGTGTGCGATTCATGGCCGTCACCGTACGACGGTGGCGCCGCCGACGCGACGGGTTTTCTTCTGCGGCTGAGCGCCCTTGTGCGGCAACCGGTTCGGTGGGCGGACGGCTGGCTCTGTAGTTGGATGATCGCGCACGGGCGAAAAGAAAGTGTCCCCTTAGGTGCTCGTGGTTGCCCTAGGTCGATGAACGCAGCCCGAAGGACGGGCCGCGACGACCCAAGGAGATCACCATGAAGAACGCCACCCGCAAGCCCACTCGCATCCACTACGCCGCCGCGCTGTTTGGCGCTCTGGCCATTGCCGCGTTGGCCCCTGCCACCGCTTACGCCGAGCCCAATGGGTCCTCTGGCCCGAGCGGCGGCTGCCACTACACCGACCCTGACGGCTACGACATCCCGATCGATGAGGGCCAGGGCGTGATCGTCGGGGGCAAGCTCGTCACCTGCACGGGCGGGAAAACGGTGGTCACCGATGCGCCGGCGCGCACGAACCCCCATCGACCGGTGCCGCCGAGCCACGCACCCGTGTTGACCCGGAAAATGTAAGCGACGCAACGACATTGAAGCCGTCACGGCCGTCGGGCCCGCCACCGGGAAATCCGGTGGCGGCTGACGCCTCGTATGTTCTGGGTGCCTGGGACTCGCCGCGCGGACGGTGAGTGTCAGTCCAGGTAGTCGCGCAGCACCTGGGAGCGGCTGGGGTGGCGCAGCTTCGACATCGTCTTGGACTCGATCTGACGGATGCGCTCGCGGGTCACGCCGTACACCTGGCCGATCTCGTCGAGGGTGCGCGGCTGGCCGTCGGTGAGGCCGAAGCGCAGCCGTACCACGCCGGCCTCGCGCTCGGACAGCGTCTCGAGCACGGACTGGAGCTGGTCCTGCAGCAGGGTGAAGGACACCGCGTCGACGGCCACCACGGCCTCGCTGTCCTCGATGAAGTCACCCAGCTGGCTGTCGCCCTCGTCGCCGATGGTCTGGTCCAGCGAGATCGGCTCGCGCGCGTACTGCTGGATCTCGAGCACCTTTTCGGGCGTGATGTCCATCTCCTTGGCCAGCTCCTCGGGCGTGGGCTCGCGGCCCAGGTCCTGCAGCAGCTCGCGCTGGATGCGGCCCAGCTTGTTGATCACCTCGACCATGTGCACCGGGATGCGGATGGTCCGGGCCTGGTCGGCCATCGCGCGGGTGATCGCCTGGCGGATCCACCACGTCGCATAGGTGGAGAACTTGTAGCCCTTGGTGTAGTCGAACTTCTCGACCGCGCGGATCAGGCCCAGGTTGCCTTCCTGGATCAGGTCGAGGAACGCCATGCCCCGGCCGGTGTAGCGCTTGGCCAGCGACACCACCAGACGCAGGTTGGCTTCCAGCAGATGGTTTTTCGCGCGATCGCCGTCGCGGCAGATCCACATCATGTCGCGGCGCTGAGCGGCGGGCAGCTTGTCGCCGCGCTCGGCCATCTCGCTCATCAGCTGGGTGGCGTATAGGCCGGCCTCGATCCGCTTGGCCAGCTCCACCTCTTCCTCGGCGTTGAGCAGCGCCACCTTGCCGATCTGCTTGAGGTAGGCGCGGACCGAGTCCGCGGAGGCGGTGAGTTCGGCGTCCTTGCGGGCCTGGCGCAGCGCCTCGGATTCGTCTTCGTCCCAGACGAAATCGCCGGAGGCCTTGTCCTTCTCGGAGGGCTCGGCGATCTCCTCGTCCTCCTCGGCGGCGGCCTCGCCGGCCGCGGCGACCGGGGCGGCCGCCTCCTCGCTGTCCTCGGCGTCGGCCGGCTCGATCTCCGCCTCGTCGCCGTCGGCCGCGACGTCGTCCTCGAGGTCCTCGAGGTTCAGGTCGCCGGCGTCGATCTCCAGGTCGTCGCCGGGCTCAGCGTCGAGTTCGGCGTCGTCGAGATCTTCGACGGCCTCCAGATCGACCTCGGCGTCCGCCGGGGCGGCCTTGGCCGCCTTCGTTCCGCGGCCCGACGGGGCCTTGGCCGCGCGGGGCTTCTTGGCCTCGCCGGCGGCCTCGGGCTTGGCCGCCCGGGCCGGCGCCTTGGCGGCGCGCTTCGCGGGGGCGGCGGCATGCGCGGCCTTGGCCGCGGGTCGCTTGGCGGGGGAGGGCGAAGACTTCGTCGCGGTCCGTTTTACCGGCGCATCGGTTGCCGCGCTTGCCTTGGTGGCTGCCACTTACACCCCTTCGTTTGGGCTCACCTTCGGTGGGTATTGGGCATGGTTAACCGAAAGTGTCTGCTATGTCGATGTCGGCGTTGGATCAGCGTCGGCATTCGTACGCTGTCGGTCGGGCGGTCGCCGATGACCATTGTAACGACAGTGAGCGGCCGAACGGCTCTGCCGGGGAAAATCAGTGGGTCACGTCGGAGGTCGAGGCCATGGCCGCGCCCACTATCCCGGCCGTGTTGAGCAGGGCCGCGGCCACCACCGGGGTGCGGTTTTCCAGCAGCGGCAGCCACTTGTCGGCCTTGCGGCTGATGCCGCCGCCGGCGATGAACAGGTCCGGCCACACCGCGTTCTCGATCGCCACCAGCACCCGGGTGACCTGCTTGGTCCACTTTTCGTAGGTCCAGTTGTTGCGCTCCTTGACCGACGACGCCGCCCGCAGTTCGGCCTCCTTGCCGCCGACCTCGAGGTGCCCGAACTCGGTGTTGGGTATCAACGTGCCGTTGTGAATGACGGCCGAGCCGATTCCCGTGCCGAACGTCAGCAACACCACCAGGCCGGACTGGTTGCGGCCGGCCCCGTAGTGTTCCTCGGCCAGCCCGGCGGCGTCGGCGTCGTTGAGCACGGTGACGTCCTGGCCGTTCAGCTCGGCGCTGATGATGTCGCGGGCGTTGGTGCCGATCCACGCCTTGTCCACGTTGGCCGCCGTCTGGACGACGCCGTGGGTGACGACCCCGGGATAGGTCACGCCGAGCGGGCCGGTCCAGCCGAACGCGTTGACCACCTCGGCGATGGTCTTGGCGACCGCGGCCGGGGTCGCCGGCTGCGGGGTCAACAGCTTTACCCGTTCGCCGATCAGCTGCCCGGTGTCCATGTCGACGATGCCGCCCTTGATGCCGCTGCCGCCGACGTCGATGCCGAATCCCCGACGCTGTGGGCTGCCCCCGGCGGGGCCGGTGCGGGGCGTGTCCGTGGTCGAGTCGGTGCTGGTCATCGGAGCTCCTGGGCGTGGCTGCGGCTGTCCGCCCACCTTAGCCCGGCGCCGATGTGGCCACGGGGTATCTGCGCGGCCGCGCCGCCTGTGATGCGATAGACCGGTGAGCCGAGGAGATGACGAGCCCGCCCGGTTGCGCACGGTGGCCGAGTCGCTGGCCACGGAAGCGGCCGCGTTCGTGCGCCGTCGTCGCGCCGAGGTGTTCGGTTCGGGCTCGACGGTCACCGGCGGCGGGGCGGTGCGCTCCAAGAGCACCCCGACCGATCCGGTGACCGTCGTCGACACCGAAACGGAGCGCCTGCTGCGGGAGCGGTTGGCCGAATTGCGCCCGGGCGACCCGATTCTCGGCGAGGAGGGCGGCGGCCCGGCCGACCCGGCGGGTACCCCCGCCGACGCGATCACCTGGGTGCTCGATCCCATCGACGGCACGGTGAACTTCGTCTACGGCATCCCGGCGTACGCGGTGTCGGTCGGTGTCCAGGTCGCCGGGGTGTCGGTGGCGGGCGCGGTCGCCGACGTCGTCGGCGGCCAGGTGTACTCGGCGGCAACCGGCCTGGGTGCGCATGTCAGCGACGGGCAGGGGGTCAGACCGTTGCGGTGCGCCGCGGTCGACGATTTGTCGATGGCGTTGCTGGGCACCGGTTTCGGCTACTCACGGCAGCGCCGGGCGACGCAGGCGGCGTTGTTGGCCCGGCTGCTGCCGCTGGTCCGCGACGTTCGCCGGATCGGTTCGGCGGCCCTGGATTTGTGCATGGTCGCGGCGGGCCGGCTCGACGCGTTCTACGAGCACGGCCTGCAACCGTGGGATTGCGCCGCGGGTGCGCTGATCGCCGCCGAGGCCGGCGCGCGAGTTTCGTTGCCGGCGAACGACATCGAGGGTGCGGGCCTGGTGCTGGCCGCCGCGCCGGGGATCGCCGACGAGCTGCTGGCCGCCCTGGACGACATCGACGGGCTGGACCCGATCCTCGATTGACGTCAGCAGGCGCTGCCGTGAATCTTGTTGAGCAGCGCGGGATCCGACGGCTCGGTGGCGCCGGGGCGCAGGGCGGCCAGGGCGGCGTCGATGTCGTCGTTGTGGGCCAGGGCGGTGAAGTCGGTCCCCAAAGCCAGGTCGACGGAGTCGTCGGCGCGGTTGTCGTTGAACAGCTCCATGCACGGCGCCACCAGCCAGACCGTCGCCGCGGAGGCCTGCCCGGCGGTGCCAAACCGGATCTGCCCCTGGCAGGTGAGCCGGGCGCCGGCGTACAGCGGATCGTTGGCCGCGGTCGGCTGGGCGAACCCGAGGTCTTTCAGCGCGCCCGCGACGTCGCCGGCCTGCCCGCCGCGGCCGCTGGCGTTGAGCACGCGGACCTTGGTGTCGCCGAGCTTGGCGGGCGTGACGTCCATCATCGCGCTGCGCGACACCTGCTCGCCGAGCTGAGCCGTCCCCGAGCCGCTCGGCTTCGGCGGCGGGTTGCACACCGCGACCTCGTGCACCTTGGCCGGCCGGGTCAGCGCGATGGTCCACACCACCGCCGTCGCCACGACCAGGAAAATCACCACCACGATGGCGGGCCGGGGATTGCGTCGCCGGAAGGGCCGACCGTGCTTGTCGAAGGCGGTACCCTCGGTGATTTGTGCGACCACAGGTGCACTCTAGTCGCACCCTAAACGCACTGTTCAAAGGCGAACGCAAGGCCCAGAATGAGTGTGTGACGTAAATCACACATTAACGGACCGTGATCCGGGCACGAATCATTTGGTGGATGCGTTCGACGCTGGTACAAAGCGATGCTTGAGCAATGAGGGCATGTGAGGGGATAGGGCAATGCCTACCGACTATGACGCTCCACGGCGCACCGAGACTGATGACGTCTCGGAGGACTCGCTGGAGGAGCTCAAAGCACGACGCAACGAGGCGGCTTCGGCCGTGGTCGACGTCGACGAATCCGAAACCGCCGAATCTTTCGAACTGCCCGGTGCCGACCTGTCCGGAGAAGAACTGTCGGTCCGCGTCATTCCGAAGCAGGCTGACGAGTTCACCTGCTCGAGCTGTTTCCTGGTGCAACACCGAAGCCGGCTGGCCAGCGAGAAGAACGGCCTGATGATCTGTACCGACTGCGCGGCTTGACCCGGGTCAGCTGCGCAATGCCGACAGCACCCGCTCGGGGTGGCGGCAGCTCACCAGCCAGTACGGCGTGGGGTCGTCCGGGTCGTCCAGGACGACCAGAATCATCGGGCCGACCCATGCCCGGTGCAGCACGAAAGCCGCGGGGTCGAGCTGGCGGCCCAGCGCCGCGGATTTGGCCGACGGCGCAACCGCGGCGGACCGGGCGACCGCTGTGACCGGCAGGTGGGCCTCGCCGGCCCACAGTTCCACCCCGCCCGGCACGCTCGGGTCGGCGGTCACCCGGATCTCCACGCGGCCCAGCCACAGCAGGGTTCCGGTCGCCACCGCGAAAAGCGTTGCGTACGGCAGCCAGGACGGCCGGGGGGCGACGCCCATGTTGACTTCGAATGCGAGCAGCCCCGCCAGCCCGAAGGCCAACGGCCACCACCACCAGGGCACCCACAGTCGTTCGCGATATCGCACACTGTGCGGCGCGACGCGCGTACCGGACACGCAGTCAAGGGTAATCTGTGGCCCCGTGTCGACCAGTCTGGCCATCGTCCGCCTCGATCCCGAGCTCCCTATGCCCGTGCGCGCCCACGAGGGCGACGCCGGGGTGGATCTCTACAGCGCGGAAGACCTCAAGCTGGAACCCGGGCGACGCGCCCTGGTGCGCACGGGGGTGGCGGTCGCGATCCCGTTCGGGATGGTCGGGCTGGTCCACCCACGTTCGGGTTTGGCGTCGCGCGTGGGGCTTTCGATCGTCAACAGCCCGGGCACCATCGACGCGGGCTACCGCGGCGAGATCAAGGTCGCGCTGATCAACCTCGATCCCGCCGAGCCGATCGTCGTGCATCGTGGTGACCGCATCGCCCAACTGCTGGTGCAGCGGGTCGAGCTGGTCGAGCTGGTCGAGGTGTCGTCGTTCGACGAGGCCGGCCTGGCCGAAACATCCCGTGGCGACGGTGGCCACGGTTCCTCCGGCGGACATGCGAGTTTGTGACCGCTAGCGACGATGCAGAGCGGAGCGATGAGGAGGAGGAGCGGCACTGATGGCGGCACTTAAGAGAAACAACGACGACAGTGACAAACCGGTGGACGCGGAAGCCGCCGCCGACCCGATCGACGAGGAGTTCGACGAAGAGCTCGAGGGCCCGTTCGACATCGACGATTTCGACGACCCCTCCGTCGCGGAGCTCGCGCGGCTGGACCTGGGCTCGGTGCTCATCCCGATGCCGGAGGCGGGCCAGTTACAGGTCGAGCTGACCGAGACCGGGGTCCCCAGCGCCGTGTGGGTCGTCACGCCCAACGGCCGGTTCACCATCGCCGCCTACGCGGCACCGAAAACCGGTGGGCTGTGGCGTGAGGTGGCCAGCGAGCTCGCCGACTCGCTGCGCAAGGACGGGGCCCAAGTGAGCATCAAGGACGGCCCGTGGGGCCGCGAGGTGGTCGGCTCCGCGTCCGGCGCGGTCCGCTTCATCGGCGTCGACGGCTACCGCTGGATGATCCGCTGCGTCGTCAACGGGGCGCACGAGACGATGGAAGCCCTCGAGCAGGAGGCGCGAGCGGCGTTGGCGGACACCGTCGTTCGCCGCGGTGACACACCGCTGCCGGTGCGCACCCCGTTGACCGTGCAGCTGCCCGAGCCGATGGCGCAGCAACTGCGCGAGGCCGCGGCCGCCCAGCAGGCCGCCGCGCAAGAGGCCGCGGAGCAGGGGCCGCCCGAGCCGGCGGCGCGCCGCGGCGCCGATGGCTCGGCCATGCAGCAGCTGCGCACCACCACCGGCGGCTGACCCGAACCGGCTAGTCCACGTCGGCGAGGGCGGCCAGGCACGCCGCGCCCAGCGCGGCCGGATCCGAGCCGATCTGGTCGAGCGTCACCGTCCGCAGTGCCGCGCGCGGCGCGGCGTGCACCCACTCCTCGCCCACCCGCAACGGATGGATGGGGTCGTCGACGGCGGCCGCCACACCCATCGGCACGGCCAGCCGGGCCAGCTCGGCGTGGTCCGGCGCCACATGGGCGGCGGCCTCGTCCATCGCGTCGGGCAGTTGCGGCCACTGGGCGCGCCACGAACGGGCCAGCTCGTCGGCCAGCCACGCCGGGCTCGACGCCCGCATCTGGCCGGTCGTCGCCTCCAGCCCGTCGGCGCGCAGCTGCGCGGCGGTGTGCCGCGCCGCCAGCGCCGCGGGCGCCTCCTCCGGCGCCCCGGCCCAGGCCGGCAGCGCGGCCAGCACCGCGACCGCCTTGTCCGCGTGGGTCAGTGCCCAGGCGACCGCCACCGCCGCGCCGATCGAGACGCCGCCGACCGCGATCGGGCCGGTGCGCGCGGCGGCGTCCAACGCCGAGACGTAGCCGTCGATCAACCGATCCGGCTGGGGCGGCGGGGCCACCAGGACGGCGCCGGCACCGCGCAACGGACCGGAAAAGGCCCGGTAGACGTAGTCGTCGTCGGACCCGGTGCCGGGCAACAACACCGTCGTGACACCCCGCAGATCGACAGCCACACCCCGATAGTGGCACCACGTTTGAGTCGGTTGGCGCGCGGGAACCAACAGGTCTACGGTGTCCGTTGGCATAAGTGGAAGCGCCGAGGCTTATCAGCATTGTCAGGAGTGGCCATGGGGGCCCAAGGATATCTTCGCCGGCTCACCCGTCGGTTGACGGAGGCGCCGGAGCAACGCGACTCTGAAGAGTTGTCCGACGAGGTCGCAAGCACCGGCGCGCAACGGGTTATCGATTGCGAGCGTGGGCAAGAGGTCACCATGATCGGCACGCTGCGCAGCGTGGAATGTAACGGCAAGGCCTGCGCGGGCGGCGTCCGCGCCGAGCTGTTCGACGGCAGCGACACGGTCACCCTGGTCTGGTTGGGCCAGCGGCGGATCCCGGGCATCGACTCGGGCCGCAAGCTGCGGGTGCGGGGGCGGCTGGGCAAGCTGGAGAACGGCACCAAGGCCATCTACAACCCGCACTACGAAATTCAGCGGTGACGCTTCCCGACGATCGGGAGTCGAGTCCGGGACCGCACGATTCGACCGCGCCCGAACGCGCGAGCGTTAACCGGCTTACCGCGGAACGGCTGCTGCGACAGGCGGGCGGGGTCAGCGGCGTCATCTATTCGTCGCTGCCGGTTGTGATCTTCGTCATCGCGTCGAGCCTGTGGGGCCTGTTCGTGGCCATCGGCGCCGCGCTGGCCGCGGCGGCGCTGGTCCTGCTGTGGCGGCTGATCCGACGGGAATCGCCGCAGCCCGCATTCTCGGGGTTCTTCGGCGTGGCCATCTGCGCGCTGGTCGCCTACATCGTCGGGGAGTCCAAGGGCTACTTCCTGATCGGCATCTGGACGTCGCTGCTCTGGGCGGTGGTGGTCGCGGCGTCGGTGATCATCCGGCGGCCGCTGGTCGGCTACGTGTGGAGCTGGGCCACCGGGCGTGGCCGCGCCTGGCGCGACGTGCCGAGGGCCGTCTACGCGTTCGACATCGCATCGGTCTTCTGGGTGCTGGTCTTCGCCGCCCGGTTCGTGGTCCAGGGCATGCTCTACGACGCCGACCAGACCGGCTGGCTGGCGTTCGCGCGCATCGCGATGGGCTGGCCGCTGACCGTGGCGGCCGCGCTGGTCACGTACCTGGCGATCAAGTCGGCCCAGCGTGCCATGTTGGCGGCCGGTGACACCGGCACCCAGATCGCGGCCGACCCGGTCCGCGACTAGCGGTGATCGCGAGCGCGGCGGAGCCGGGCGCTGCGGGTCACCGCCATGGGCCTAGCCCTAGTCGCTGAGCGCCGGGCCGTCCGGCAGTAGCAGCTTGCGCAGGTCCTCTTCGGCCTCGGCGACCGCGACGAACAGCAGCTCGTCGCCGCCCTCCAGCGGTTCGTCCGCCTCGGGCACGATCACCCGCGGGCCGCGCAGGATGGTCACCAGCGAGGCGTCCCGGGGCAGCTGCAGCCGGCGCACCGGCTTGCCGCCCCAGGGGGTGTCGTCGGGCAGGGTGATCTCGACGAGGTTGGCCTGACCTCTGCGGAATTCCATGAGCCGCACCAGATCACCGACCGCCACGGCCTCTTCGATCAGCGAGGCGAGCATGCGCGGGGTGGACACCGCCACATCCACGCCCCAGGCGTCGGTGAACAACCATTCGTTGCGGGGGTCGTTGACCCGGGCCACCACCCGGGGCACCGCGAATTCCGTCTTGGCCAGCAGGCTGAGCACGACGTTGGCCTTGTCGTCGCCGGTCGCGGCCACCACCACGTCGAACTCCTGCAGGTGCACCGATTCCAGCAGGCTCAGCTCGCAGGCGTCGCCGAGCCGCCAGTGCGCTGCGGGGATGGCGTCGACGTCGACGTGATCGGGGTTGCGCTCGATGAGCGTCACGTCGTGGCCGTTGCCGACGAGTTCGCGACTTACGGAGCGGCCCACCGCGCCGGCCCCGGCGACAGCTACCTTCATTTGCGCCGCTCCTTAACCGAGTTCTTCACTGGGTGGCAGCGCGGCGATGGCCACGGCCTCGGCGGCGCGGCCCGAGATCGCCGCGACGTAGACCTGATCGCCGGCCTGCAGGGCCGTCTTGGGCTCGGGCAGGACGCCGGCGCCGAACCGGATCAGGAAGGCGACCCGGGCGCCGGTGGCCTGCTCGAGATCGGTGACCCGGTGCCCGATCCACTCCTCGTGCAGGACGACCTCCGCGACGGCCACCGTGCCGGTCGGGTCCCGCCACTTGGCGGTTTCGGTGTCCCGCAGCAGCGCGTTGAGCAGGCGGTCGGTGGTCCAGGGCACGGTGGCGATGGTGGGGATGCCGAGGCGCTCGTACACCTCCGCGCGCTTGGCGTCGTAGAT
The DNA here is from genome assembly GCF_001414075.1 of Mycobacterium sp. UM_11. Lineage (NCBI taxonomy): Bacteria > Bacillati > Actinomycetota > Actinomycetes > Mycobacteriales > Mycobacteriaceae > Mycobacterium > Mycobacterium sp. UM_11. The sequence continues at coordinate 37,904 of NZ_LATC01000022.1, forward strand.
CCGGGCCACGACGCGCTTCACGCCGAAGGTCTCCCGGGCCAGCCGCGCCGAGATGATGTTCGAGTTGTCCCCGGAGGACACGGCGGCGAACGCGTCCGCCTCCTCGATGCCGGCCCGCAGCAACACGTCGCGGTCGAACCCCTGGCCGAGCACCCGTTCCCCGCCGTATTCCGGGCTGAGCCGGTTGAAGGCCGTGCTGTCGCGGTCGATGACCGCGACGTCGTGGCCGATCCGCGACAGCCCGTCGGCCACCGAGGAACCGACGCGGCCGCAGCCCATCACCACTACTCGCAATTTCCGATCCTCTCGGCTGCGTCCTGCGGCCCCCATCGGCAACCCACGTCGGCCAGCCGATTTCGGGTCGGCAAACATTCTCACCTACGAAGCTACCGCCACACCCCGGTGGGCTTAGTGTTGGCTCTCGTGTCCAAACTTTCCACCGCAGCGCGTCGGTTGCTAATTGGCCGGCCGTTTCGCAGCGACCGGTTGAGTCACACCCTGCTGCCCAAGCGGATCGCCTTGCCGGTGTTCGCCTCCGATGCGCTGTCCTCGGTGGCGTACGCCCCCGAAGAGGTCTTCCTGATGCTGTCGGTGGCCGGCGTCACCGCGTACGCGCTGACGCCGTGGATCGGTCTGGCCGTGGCCGCGGTGATGTTGGTCGTGGTGGCCAGCTACCGGCAGAACGTGCACGCCTACCCGTCCGGCGGGGGTGACTACGAGGTGGTCACCACCAACCTCGGCGATACGGCCGGCCTGGTGGTCGCCAGCGCGCTGATGGTGGATTACGTTCTGACCGTTGCCGTTTCGACGGCGTCGGCGATGTCCAACATCGGCTCCGCGATCCCGATCGTGGCCCAGCACAAGGTGTGGTTCTGCGTGGCGGCCATCCTGCTGGTGATGGCGTTGAACCTGCGGGGCATCCGCGAATCCGGGGTGGCGTTCGCCATCCCGACGTACGCGTTCATCGTCGGTGTCTTCGTGATGATCGGCTGGGGGCTGATCCGGATCTTCGTGCTGGGCAACCCGCTGCGGGCGGAGTCCGCCGGGTTCCAGATGCACGCCGAGCACGGCCAGGTCGTCGGCTTCGCGCTCGCCTTCCTGGTGGCCCGCTCGTTCTCCTCGGGCTGCGCGGCGCTCACCGGTGTGGAGGCGATCAGCAACGGCGTCCCGGCCTTCGAGAAGCCCAAGTCGCGCAACGCGGCGACGACGCTGCTGCTGCTGGGCGGGATCGCGGTGACCCTGCTGATGGGGATCATCGTGCTGGCCCAGCAGATCAAGGTCCAGCTGGTCGAGGATCCCGCCCGGCAACTGACCGGCGCCCCGCCGGGTTACTACCAGAAGACACTGGTCACCCAGCTGGCCGAAACGGTCTTCGGCAGCTTCCACATCGGCTTCCTGCTGATCGCCACGGTGACGGCGCTCATCCTGGTGCTCGCCGCCAACACCGCGTTCAACGGTTTCCCGGTGCTCGGTTCGGTCCTGGCGCAGCACAGCTACCTGCCGCGCCAGCTGCACACCCGCGGCGACCGGTTGGCGTTCTCCAACGGAATCCTGTTTCTGTCCGGGGCGGCGCTGCTGGCGATCATCGCGTTCCGGGCGGAGGTCACCGCCCTGATCCAGCTCTACATCGTCGGCGTGTTCATTTCGTTCACGCTGAGCCAGATCGGCATGGTGCGGCACTGGACCCGGTTGCTGCGCACCGAGACCGATCCGCGGGCGCGCCGCAAGATGATGCGGTCCCGGGTGGTGAACACCATCGGATTGCTTTCCACCGGCGCCGTTCTGCTGGTCGTCCTGGTGACCAAATTCGTCGCCGGTGCGTGGATCGCGTTGTTCGCGATGGGTTTGCTGTTCGGGATGATGAAGATGATCCACCGGCACTACCGCACCGTCAGCCGGGAACTCGAGCAGCAGGCGGCCGCCCAGCACGACGTGGTGCTGCCCAGCCGCAATCACGCCCTGGTGCTGGTGTCCAAGCTGCACCTGCCGACGCTGCGCGCCCTGGCCTACGCCCGCGCGACCCGGCCCGATGTCCTCGAGGCGCTCACCGTCAGCGTCGACGAGGGCGAAACCCGCGAGTTGGTGCACCAGTGGGAAGAGAGCGACATCAGCGTGCCGCTGAAGGTCATCGCCTCGCCGTACCGCGAAATCACCCGGCCCATACTCGATTACGTCAAACGCGTCAGCAAGGAGTCGCCGCGAACGGTCGTCACCGTGTTCATCCCCGAGTACGTGGTGGGCCACTGGTGGGAACAGGTGCTGCACAACCAGAGCGCGCTGCGGCTCAAGGGCCGGTTGCTGTTCATGCCCAACGTGATGGTGACTTCCGTTCCGTGGCAACTGACTTCGTCGGAGCGGCTGAAGACCTTGCAGCCGCACGCCGCCCCGGGTGACGCTCGCAGGGGAATCTTCGATTGACCCGCGAATCACCTGGCGCGGTGCTGCCCGCGCGCGAGCAGCTGACGCTGGTCACCGGCGCGCCGGCCAACGGCGGCAGTTGCGTCGCGCATCACGAAGGACGCGTGGTGTTCGTCCGCTACGCGCTGCCGGGTGAGCGAGTGCGGGTGCGGGTCACCGCCGACCGCGGATCCTATTGGCACGCAGAGGTTGTCGAGGTGCTCGACCCGTCGGACGACCGTGTCGAATCGCTGTGCCCGATCGCCGGGGTGGACGGCGCCGGGTGTTGCGACTTGGCGTTCGCCGCGCCGGAGGCGGCCCGCGCGCTCAAGGCGCAGGTGGTGGCCAATCAGCTCGAGCGGTTGGGCGGGCACCACTGGGACGGCGAGGCCGAACCGCTGCCGGGTTCCGGGCCGACGGGGTGGCGCACCCGCGTCCGGCTCGACGTGGGCGCGGACCGGCGCCCCGGCTTCCACCGCTACCACAGCGACGAGCTGGTCACCGACCTGCGCTGCGCGCAATTGCCGGCCGGCATGCTCGACGGGCTAGCCGAATCCGATTGGCCCCCAACCGCGCAGCTGCACGTCGTGGTGGACGACGACGGTGCGCGCCACGTGGTGCGCACGCTGCGGCAGGGCAGACGGACCGTGACCAAGGTCGTGGAGGGCGCCTACGAGGCGGTGCAGCGAGTGGGCGGGCGCACCTGGCAGATACCGGTGACCGCCTTCTGGCAGGCGCACCGCGGCGCGGCCGCGGTGTACAGCCGCCTGGTCGCCGACTGGGCGCAGGCGGGCGCCGGCATGACCGCCTGGGATCTCTACGGCGGCGCGGGCGTTTTCGCCGCGGCGCTCGGGGTGGCGGTCGGGGAGTCCGGGCGGGTGCTGAGCGTCGACACCTCGCGCGCCGCCACGCGGGCCGCCCGCGCCGCGCTGGACGATCTGCCCCAGGTGCGGGTCGTCACCGACTCGGTGCGGCGTGCGCTCGGCGCCCAACGATCGCGCGCGGACGTCGCGGTGCTGGACCCGCCGCGGGCGGGCGCCGGGCGGGAAATCATCGACCTCCTCGCGGCCGCCGGTGTCCCGCGCATGGTGCACATTGGTTGCGAGGCGGCCTCTTTCGCCCGCGACATCGGGCTCTACCTCGGCCACGGCTACGCCGTCGAGCAGATCAAGGTGTTCGACGCGTTCCCGCTCACCCATCACACCGAGTGCGTCGCGCTGCTGACCCGCGCTCAGGCCAGCACGGTGTAGCGCAGCCACAGGTAGCTGGCCGCGAGCGCCAACGACACCGCGGTGACCACCACGCCCTTGCGGGTGAACTCCCAGAACGAGATGGGATTGTCGGCGCGCCGGGCGATTCCGAGCAGCACGATGTTGGCGCTGGCGCCGATGGCGGTCAGGTTGCCGCCGAAGTCGGTGCCCAGGGCCAGCGCCCACCACAGGACGCCGGAGTGGGCGTGGTCGCCCAGGGCGGGGGCCAGATCGGCGACGACGGGCGCCATGGTGGCGGCATACGGGACGTTGTCGACGATCCCGCTGATCACCACCGACGCGACGAGTATGGTCATCGTCGCGATCAGGGTGTTGCCGCCGGTGGCCGTGATCGCCGCGCGTGCAAGCTGTTTGACGACACCGGTCTTCACCAGGGCGCCGACCATGATGAACAGGCCGGCGAAGAACAGCAGCGTGTCCCACTCGACGCTGGACAGGTAATCCGAGGACTTCAGCCTGGACGCGACGATCAGGATGCCGGCGCCCAGTAGCGCGATGACCGAGGGCTCCATGTGCAACGGCGAGTGCGCGATGAACGCGGTGAACACCGCCAGCAACACGACGCCGCACGTGATGAGCAGCCGCGGATCGCGAATGGCCTCCTTTTCCTCCAGCGACATCACGTCGGCGACACGCTCGGGGTCGACGGTGAAGGCGCCGGGAAAAAGGCGCGGCAGCAAGGCAATCAGCACGGCGACGACGATGACCACGATGGGCGCCAGATGGATCAGGAAGTCGTTGAAGGTCAGGCCTGCCTTGCTGGCGATGATGATGTTGGGCGGGTCGCCCACCAGCGTGGCCGCGCCGCCGATGTTTGACGCGAATACCTCGGCCATCAAAAACGGCGCCGCGTTGACCGCCAGGCGGTCGCACACCAGCAGCGTCACCGGGGCGACCAGCAACACCGTGGTGACGTTGTCCAGCAGGGCCGACGCGATCGCGGTGACCAGGACCAGCAGGATCATGACGCGCAACGCGGAACCGCGGGCGCGTTTGGCCGACCAGATCGCCACGTATTCGAAGACGCCCGTCTGGCGCAGCACGCTGACGATGATCATCATGCCGAGCAGCAAAAAGATGACGTCCCAATCGATTCCGGTCTCGTGCGAATAGAACACGTCGTCGGAATGGATGATCGGCAACATGACCACGATGGCCGCGCCGGCGAGCGCCACGAAGGTTTTGTTGACGCGATCGCTGGCAATCAGGGCATACGCGATGACGAACACCAGGATCGCGATGATGCTCATTTATTCACCTGTGCGGATCAATGCCTCAGCGCCGCCCCAAGCACGCGTGACGCCGTGATCACCCCGATCAGCCGGCCCTCCTTGACCACCGCCACCAGCGGGCTGCGCAGCCGCGCCATCAGCGCCGCCACCTCGATGATGGTGTCGTCGGAGTTGGCCGGCGGTATGTCGACCAGATGGTCCGGCAACACGTCGCGCACCTTCTTGCCGCTCAACTTCTCCGCGCAGCGGTCGGCCATCGATTCGTTGAGCACGCCGGCCAGCGACGGGTCGTCCTGGACGTACTGGGGCACGATGAAGCGGACCACCTGGGAGGCGGGCAGCACGGCGTAGGGGCGTCCCGAGCTGTCGGTCACCAGCAGCCCGGGCAGCCGGTGTTCCGCGAGCATTCGCGCGGCGTCCAGGGCGTTCGCGTCGATGCTGACCACCGGAAAGTCCTCGACGATCTGCTCGGCGCGCATGAAGCGACGATACGTCCGCGGGGGGTGTGCGGCGAGGGCCGGCGGCCACGGCGTACTCCTGGGTCGGCGGGACAACGTGCCGACCAGGCTTCCCGGCTCACCGCGAGACTGAGGTTACCAAAGGCGCGGCTGCGGCGACGGCGAGCGAAATCGCAAACTCCGCACCGGCGCCACCCCCCGCCGGCTGCGTAGACTGTCGGGATGCTGGAACAGATCCGCGGGCCCGCTGATCTGCAATACCTGTCCCAACAGCAGCTGCGCGAACTTGCCGCCGAGATTCGCCAGTTCCTGATCCACAAGGTCGCTGCCACCGGGGGACACCTGGGGCCCAACCTGGGCGTGGTCGAACTGACGCTGGCGCTGCACCGCGTCTTCGACTCGCCGCACGACCCGATCGTCTTCGACACCGGTCATCAGGCCTACGTGCACAAGATGTTGACCGGGCGCTCGCAGGACTTCGAGAGCCTGCGCAAGAAGGGCGGCCTGTCGGGCTATCCGTCACGCGCCGAGAGCGAACACGACTGGGTGGAGTCCAGCCACGCCAGCGCGGCGCTGTCCTACGCCGACGGCCTGGCCAAGGCGTTCGAGCTGACCGGCCACCGCAACCGGCACGTCGTCGCCGTGGTCGGCGACGGCGCGCTTACCGGCGGCATGTGCTGGGAGGCGCTGAACAACATCGCCGCGTCGCGCCGGCCGGTGATCATCGTCGTCAACGACAATGGGCGCAGCTATGCGCCGACGATCGGCGGCGTCGCCGACCGCCTGGCCACCCTGCGCCTGCAGCCGGCCTACGAGCAGGTCCTGGAGCGGGGCCGCGACGCGGTGCGTTCGCTGCCGCTGGTGGGTCAGATGGCGTATCGCTTCATGCACAGCGTCAAGGCCGGCATCAAGGACTCGCTGTCCCCGCAGTTGCTGTTCACCGACCTCGGCCTGAAGTACGTCGGCCCGGTCGACGGTCACGACGAACGGGCGGTGGAGATGGCACTGCGCCACGCGCGCGGCTTCGGCCGGCCGGTGATCGTGCACGTCGTCACCCGCAAGGGCATGGGTTACGCGCCGGCCGAGGACGACGAGGCCGAGCAGATGCACTCCTGCGGCGTGATCGACCCGGTCACCGGGCAGGCCACCAAGATCGCCGGCCCGGGCTGGACCGCCACGTTCTCCGAAGCGCTCATCGGCTACGCGAGGAAACGCCGCGACATCGTTGCCATCACCGCGGCGATGCCCGGCCCGACGGGGTTGTCGGCGTTCGGGCAACAGTTTCCCGATCGCCTGTTCGACGTCGGCATCGCCGAGCAGCACGCGCTGACGTCGGCCGCGGGCCTGGCGATGGGCGGCATGCACCCGGTGGTGGCCATCTACTCGACGTTCCTCAACCGGGCCTTCGACCAGATCATGATGGACGTCGCGCTGCACAAGCTGCCCGTCACCATGGTGCTGGACCGGGCCGGGATCACCGGCAACGACGGCGCGAGCCACAACGGCATGTGGGACCTCTCGATGCTGGGCATCGTGCCCGGCATGCGGGTGGCGGCGCCCAGGGATGCCACCCGGCTGCGTGAGGAACTCGGCGAGGCCCTCGACGTCAACGACGGCCCGACCGCACTGCGGTTCCCCAAAGGCGATGTGGGGGAAGACATTCCGGCCCTCGAGCGCCGGTCGGGCGTCGACGTGCTCGCCGTGCCGGCCGCCGGCTTGAACCACGACGTGCTGCTGGTGGGTGTCGGCGCGTTCGTCCCGATAGCGCTCGAGGTGGCCAAGCGGCTGCATAACCAGGGGATCGGCGTGACGGTGATCGACCCGCGCTGGGTGCTCCCGGTGTCCGACGCGGTGCTGGAACTGGCCCGGCAGCACAAGCTCGTCGTCACCTGCGAGGACAACGGGGTCAACGGCGGTGTCGGGTCGGCGGTGTCGTCGGCCCTGCGCGGCGCGGACATCGACGTTCCGTGCCGCGACGTCGGCCTGCCGCAGCGGTTCTACGAGCACGCCGCGCGGGGTGAGCTGCTGGCCGACCTGGGGCTGACGGATCAGGACGTGGCCCGCCGCATCACCGGCTGGGTCGCGGCCCTGAACAGCCCCGTCACCGAGGCGGAGATCCGCGAGCACCTCGACTAGACGCTCGGGAGCGCGGCGGAGCCGTGCGAACCGGGTTGTCACCACCGACTAATGCCCCAACCGGGAGTGCATTCAGGGCTTTGAGTGTGCGCTCAGGGAGGGATTTAGCTGATTTTTCCGCCCTGCGCGCACGCGCGATGCCCACGATTCACACCCGACGCGCGCACACTCCGGAACTAGACGTCCTCGACCGGCGGCTGCAGCGCGCGCGCCAGCACGGGATCGACCAATTCCCGCTGCCACGGCCGGGCCTGCCCGGCGCGCAGGAACGTCTCGACCGCCTCGAAGGGATCGGGCGCGGCCTCCCAGTCCCAGCACAGCCGCCGCACCAGGTCGGGCGAGACCAGGTTCTCGGTGGGGACGTTGACCCGTTCCGACACCTCCGACAGCGCGGCCCGCGCCGCCTCCAGCCGCGCGGCGGCCTCGGGTTTGCGCCGGCTCCACCGCGCCGGCGGCGGCGGCCCGTTCGGCGGTTCGGCGTCCACGGGCGGATTCTTGGTCTGCCGGGCGGCTTCCAGCGCCCCCAGCCACGTGGCGGCGCTGCGCCGTTGATTGCGCCCGCCGAACACCGGCAGCGCGGTGAGTTCCTCGACCGTCTTCGGGTCGGCGATGGCGGCCTCGATGATGGCCGAGTCCGGCAGGATGCGGCGCGGCGCGATGTCGCGGCGCTGGGCGATGCGGTCGCGCGTCAGCCACAGTTCGCGGACCGCTGCCAGGCCGCGCTGGTCGCGCACCCGGTGGATTCCCGACGTGCGCCGCCACCGGTCCCGCCGCGTCGCCGCGCTCGGATCGCGGGATCCGACCGCGCGTAGGTAGTCGAATTCCTCAGCGGCCCAACCACTTTTGCCCTGCTGGTTCAGCACGTCGGCGATCGCGGCGCGCAGTTCGATGAGAAGTTCGACGTCCAGCGCCGCGTAGTTGAGCCATTCCTCGGGCAGGGGCCGTTTGGACCAATCCGCCGCGCCGTGGCCCTTGGCCAGCCCGGCCCCCAGCAGCCGCTCCACCATGGTCGCCAGGTTCACCCGCTCGAACCCGGCCAGCCGCCCGGCCAGCTCGGTGTCGTACAGGGCCGGCGGGTGCAGGCCGACCTCCGCCAGGCAGGGCAGGTCCTGATCGGCGGAATGCAGGATCCACTCGTCCTCGCCCAGCACCTCGGCGACGGGCCGCAGCGCCTCCAGCGGGTCGGCGCCGTGGGTGACCGGGTCGATGAGCACGGTGCCGGCACCGGCCCGCCGGATCTGGATCAAATACGCGCGGTTGGAATACCGGAAACCCGACGCCCGCTCGGCGTCCACCGCGAACGGGCCGCGCCCCCGATCCAGGCGCCGCGCGGCCTCCTCGATCTGGCGGACCGTCACCGAAAGATCGGGGATCCCTTCGGCCGGGTGCAGCAGCGGCGTGGGCTCCGGTTCGGCGCTGTCGGGCGCGGTGCTGCCGGGCCCGTCGGCCTCCGGTTCGCACATGTCAGGCGCGTGACCGAGAGCTCAGATCCGTGACGCCCGTCGGCGGGAGGCCCGCCGCGTGTTCCAGTACCTCACAGAAGGCCTCGACGTGGACGCCCACCTGCGGCGTGGTCGCCGTCCAGGACGCCCGCAACTCCAACTGGTGGGCGCGCGGCGGGCCGGAGATGTCGCCGTAGCGCACCGACGTGGTGGCGGTGACGGTGCCGCCCAGGGCGGTGACCTGTTCCATCCGCGACTCCAGGGCCTCCACCAGCCAGCTCCACGCCACCTCCGGCAGCAGGGGGTCGACGGCCTCGCTGGGATCCAGGTCGGCCTGGATGTAGGCGACCAGCCGGATGGTGCCGTCCCACGCGTCGGCGCCTTCGGGGTCGTAGAGCAGGATCAGGCGGCCGAAGGCGTCGCCGTCGGATCGCTCGGGGACAATCTCGCGGTCGGGATGTTTCACCTCGGCCCCCAGCGCGTAGCTGTAGGGGGCCAGGCGCTGCGGCGGGCGGATGGGGCCCAACTCCAGCTCGGGCCGCACGGTGACGGCGTTCATGGCCGCGACTGCCTCGCGGAATGGCTCCGGTTCAGCTGAGGTCACTTGACGCCGCTCCTGTTCATCCCGGCCGTCCTTCGTCGGCGCGGCACGGGTCACAGGGTCCGACGGTAGACCCATCGGCCGACACGCGGAATCAGGCGCGCCGACCGCTACCAACCCGTTACCAGACCTCATCCGACGGTATCGCCGCTGCTCAGGAGGCGTTTCCGCCGGTAAATCGGGCGGGCCGCTTTTCCCGGTGCGCGGCCAGCCCTTCCTGCACGTCGGGGCCGCTGAAGCTGAGGAATTCCAGGCCGAGCGAGGTCTCGAAGGTGGGCGCGAACATGCGGTACCAGGAGTTGAGGCTGCGCTTCGTCCAGCGGATCGCGTTCTGCGCCCCCCGCGCCAGGTCCTCGGCGATTCGCGTCGCGGTGGGCAGCACGTCGTCGTCGTCGACGCAGACGGACACCAGGCCGATGCGCTCGGCTTCCTCGCCCAGCAGCGTCTCGCAGGTGAGCAGGTAGTACTTGGCCTTGGCCATGCCGACCAGCAGGGGCCAGCAGATCGCGGCGTGGTCGCCGGCGGCCACGCCCAGCTTGGTGTGCCCGTCGATGAGCTTCGCGGTCCGACCGGCCACCGAGACGTCGGCGAGCAGGGCCACCACCAGGCCCGCGCCGACGGCCGGGCCGCGGATCGCCGAGACGACGGGCTTGTCGAAGTTGACCATGTTGAGCACCAGATCGCGGGCCTCCCGCATGATGCGCATCCGGCCTTCGTAGTCGCCGATGGTCTCGTCGATCAGGTCGAAGCTGCCGCCGGAGGAGAAGGCCTTCCCCTCGCCGCGGACCAGCACCACGCGCACCGCGGGGTCGCGGCCGATCACCGGCCAGATGTCGGCGAGGTCGCGGTGCATCTGCGGCCCGACGGAATTGAGGCCGGGGGAGTCGAGAACCAGGGTCAGGATGCCGTCGTCGTCCACCTCGCAGCGCAGGCTGGGGAACTCGTCGTAATTCACGGGCGGCTGGCTGACTGGCACGGTCGTGATAGTACGCAGCGCGGGGAGGGGGCCGCCGCCGTGGCAGCATTGAACGCAATGACTACTCGCCGCGACCTTCCCGAGTCGCCTTACCTGGCCGCCGTCACCGGTCGCAAACCCGGCCGGCTCCCGGTCTGGTTCATGCGGCAGGCGGGTCGATCGCTGCCCGAATACCGGGCGCTGCGGGCCCAGACCGACATGCTGTCGGCCTGTTTCGACGCCGAGTTGGTCTGCGAGATCACCCTGCAGCCGGTGCGCCGGCACGACGTCGACGCGGCGATCCTGTTCTCCGACATCGTGGTGCCACTGCTCGGCGCGGGCGTCGACCTGGACATCGTCGCGGGCGTCGGGCCGGTGATCGCGTCGCCGGTGCGCACCGCCGCCGATGTGGACGCGATGAAACCCCTTGACCTGCAACGCATTCAGCCGGTGGCCGACGCGGTCACGCTGTTGGTGGCCGCCCTCGGGGGCGTCCCGCTGATCGGGTTCGCGGGTGCGCCGTTCACCCTGGCGTCGTACCTGATCGAGGGCGGCCCGAGCCGTCACCACGCCCGCACCAAGGCGATGATGCTCGCCGACCCGGGCAGCTGGCACGCGTTGCTGGAAAAGCTGACCGACATCACCGTCGGCTTCCTGCGGGCGCAGCTGGACGCCGGGGTGGACGCCATCCAGGTGTTCGACTCGTGGGCGGGCGCCCTGTCGCTCGCCGACTACCGCGCCTACGTGCAGCCGCACAGCGCCCGCGTTTTCGGGGCGCTGGCCGAGCACGGCGTGCCGATGACGCACTTCGGGGTGGGCACCGCCGAACTGCTCGGGGCCATGTCGACGGTCGGCGCGACGGTGGTGGGGGTGGATTGGCGGACCTCCCTGGCCGACGCGGCGACGCGCGTCGCGCCCGGCACGGCGCTGCAGGGCAACCTCGACCCGGTGGTGCTGATGGCGGGCTGGCCGGCCGTCGAACGCGCCGCCCGGGCCGTCGTCGACGACGGACGCTGCGCCGTCGACGCGGGGGCGCGCGGCCACGTCTTCAACCTCGGCCACGGCGTGCTGCCCGAGACCGACCCCGGGGTGCTGACCGATCTGGTGTCGCTGGTCCACTCCCTATGACCGCCGCCTCGTATTGCGTTGTGGGGGGCGGTATTTCGGGCCTGACGGCGGCGTACCGGCTGCGCGCGGCGGTGGGCGACGACGCGCCTATCACGCTGTTCGATCCCGGCGACCGGCTGGGCGGGATCCTGCGCACCGAGCGGGTCGGCGGGCAGACGATGGACCTGGGCGCCGAGGCGTTCGTGCTGCGCCGCCCCGAGATGCCGGCGCTGCTGGCCGAGCTGGGCCTCGCGGGGCGCCAACTGGTGTCCACCGGCGCGCGGCCGCTGATCTACAGCCGGCAGGAGTTGTACCCGCTGCCCACCGGCACGGTCATCGGCATCCCGTCGGCGGCCGGCTCGGTCGCGGGGTTGGTCGACGAGGCGACCGTCGCGCGCATCGAGGCCGAGCCCGGCCGGGCGTTGGCGTGGCAACCGGGAAGCGACCCCGCCACCGCCGACCTGGTGGGCGAGCGGTTCGGCGAGCAGGTCGTCACCCGGTCGGTGGACCCGCTGCTGAGCGGGGTCTACGCGGGCTCGGCGGCCACCATCGGCCTGCGCGCGGCGGCCCCCGGCGTCGCCGCCGCCCTGGACCGCGGCGCGACCAGCCTGACCGACGCGGTCCGGCGGGCGCTGCCGCCGGCCACCGGCGCGCCGGTGTTCGGGGCGCTGGACGGCGGCTACCGCGTGCTGCTCGACGCGCTGGTCGAGCGGGCCCGGCCCGACTGGATTCCCGCCGCCGTGCAGGGGCTGGAACCCGACGGGGCGGGGTGGGCGGTGCTGGACGACAGCGGCGCCCGCCGGCACGCCGACGCGGTGGTCCTCGCGGTGCCCGCCCCGCGGGTGGCACGCCTGATCGCCGACATCGCCCCGGCCGGCGCCGCGGCCGCCGGCCGGATCGTCAGCGCGTCGTCGGTGGTGGTCGCGCTCGCGGTGCCGGGCGACACACCCTTTCCGGAGTGTTCCGGTGTGCTGGTAGCGACCGGAGAACCGTTGCGCGCCAAGGCGATTACCCTCTCGTCGCGCAAGTGGGGTGCGCGCGGGGAGAACCAGCTGTTGCGGTTGTCGTTCGGGCGGTGCGGTGACGGCCTGGCCGAGACGGCGTCGGACGACGAGCTGCTGGCCTGGGCGCTGGACGACCTGGCCGCCGTCTTCGGGTTGGCCGTCGACCCGGTCGACGCCCGCGTGCAGCGCTGGATCCGGGCCATGCCGCAGTACGGGCCGGGCCACGCGCAGCTGGTCGCCCAGATACGTGCGGGCCTGCCCCCGACGCTTGCGGTGGCCGGCAGCTACCTCGACGGCATCGGGGTGCCGGCGTGCATCGGGTCGGCCACGCGCGCGATCGAGGCCCTCGAAGTGAAAGTGGCACGATAGGTTCCATGGCCAAGCTCGACTTCGACACCCTCAACGCGACGATCCGCTACCTGATGTTCTCGGTGTTCTCCGTGCGCCCGGGCGAGCTCGGGGAACAGCGCGACGCCGTGATCGACGAAGCGTCGCGGTTCCTCAAGCAGCAGGAGGAGCGCGGGGTGGTGGTGCGCGGCCTCTACGACGTGGCGGGGCTGCGGGCCGACGCCGATTTCATGATCTGGACCCACGCCGAAACCGTCGAGGCGCTGCAGGCCACCTACGCCGATTTCCGGCGCACCACCGCGCTGGGGCGGGCCTGCTCGCCGGTGTGGAGCAGCGTCGCACTGCACCGGCCGGCCGAGTTCAACAAGAGCCACATCCCGGCGTTTTTGGCCGGAGAGGAGCCCGGCAACTACATCTGCGTGTATCCGTTCGTGCGGTCCTACGAGTGGTACCTGCTGCCCGACGAGGAGCGGCGCCGCATGCTCGCCGAACACGGCATGGCGGCCCGGGAATACAAGGACGTGCGCGCGAACACGGTGCCGGCGTTCGCGCTCGGCGACTACGAATGGATCCTGGCGTTCGAGGCCCCCGAACTGCACCGCATCGTCGACCTCATGCGCGAGCTGCGCGCCACCGACGCCCGCAGACACACCCGGGAGGAGACGCCGTTCTTCACCGGGCCGCGCGTGTCCGTCGAGCAGTTGGTGAACGCCCTGCCATGACTGCGCCGGTGACGATGCAGAGCGAAGCGATGAGGAGGAGCGGCGCCATATGACTGCGCCGGTGACGATGCAGAGCGAAGCGATGAGGAGGAGCGGCGCCATATGAGTCAGCCCGACGTCACCGACCCCGCCCGTTTCGAGGAGATGTACCGCGACGAGCGGACGTCGCACGGGTTGCCCGCCGCCACGCCGTGGGACATCGGCGGCCCGCAGCCGGTGGTGCAGCGGCTCGTCGCGCTGGGCGCGATCAAGGGCGAGGTGCTCGACCCGGGAACCGGACCGGGCCACCACGCGATCTACTACGCGTCCAAGGGTTATTCGGCGACCGGCATCGACGGCTCGGCGGCCGCGATCGAACGGGCGCGGGAGAACGCGCGCAAGGCCGGGGTATCGGTGAACTTCGAGGTGGCCGACGCGACCAAGCTCGACGGTTTCGACGGCCGCTTCGACACCGTCGTCGACTGCGCGTTCTACCACACCTTCAGCACCGAACCCGAGCTCGCCCGCTCGTACGCCCAGGCGTTGCACCGGGCCAGCAAGCCGGGCGCGCGGCTGTACATGTTCGAGTTCGGGCAGCACGACGTCAACGGCTTCAAGATGATGCGGTCCTTGTCGGAGAACGACTTTCGCGACGTGCTGCCCCAGGGCGGCTGGGAGATCACCTACCTGGGGACGACGACCTATCTGGTGAACATCAGCGCCGAGCAGATCGAGATGATGGCGGCGCGCAACCCCGACATGGCCGAGCAGGCGCAGGATCTGCTGAAGCGGTTCCGGGCGATGGAGCCGTGGCTGGAGGGTGGCCGGGTGCACGCCCCGTTCTGGGAAGTGCACGCCACCCGGCTGGACTGAGTTCGCCGGGCCGCTTTTCGCGGCCGGTCATTCCGCGAAACTGAAACTACGGCGCCGCTTTACGGCGTGTCGTGTGCGTCGTTTCAGTGTCGCGGTAGCCGCGACGGAGAAGCGCGCCGCGGACCCGGCGTATGACGTCTTCGGGGTTGTCCTCGGCGATCACCCGGATGACGACCCAGCCAAGTTCGTCAAGAGTGCGGAGCCGATGCTGGTCGCGGGCGTACTGCCGGCGGTCGGCGCGATGGTGGTCGCCGTCGTACTCGACGGCCACTTTGTATCTCTCCCAGCCCATATCGAGGACGGCAAGCAACCGCCAGTTCCGCTGTACTGGGATCTGCGTGGTGGGGATCGGAAGGCCGGCGTCGATCAGCACCAGGCGCAGCCAGGTTTCCTTGGGTGAGGCGGCGCCCGGATCGACCAGGGGGAGTGCCGTCCGCAGTTTCCGTAAGCCGCGTGCCCGTGCGTACCGCTCAGCGAGCAGCATTACGTCCTCGCTCGAGAACGGTTTTGCCCGCATCAACGCGTCGAGTCGCATGACCGCCTCGCCGGTGGGCAGTCGCCTGGCCAAGTCGAAGGCCGTCCGCGCGGGCGAGGTCACCGGCAAGCCCTTGGCGCGGGTTACCTCGTCCTGCTCGACGCGCTGATTGCGCGTGAGCACGCCGGCCGGGGGACGAGTATTGCGCCAGATCAGCTCGATCGGCTCGTCGTCGTCAATCCACCGGGAACCGTGCAGCGCCGCCGCGGTCAGCCCGGCGAGCACGCCGCGCCGACCTGACCACAACCACGCGGCGACCGACCGTGTGTATAGCGAGGGCACCGCGTAGGCCGGCAGGTAGACGTCGGGATGGATGGCACGGAACTGGGCTCGCAGCAGGTGCCGACTGATGGTCCCCTGCTGCAAGGCCTCGCTGCCGACAAACACGTCATCCACACCTGGAAGACGCCACGACGGCCCCCGAGGCTCCGCGAAACTGAAACTACGGCGGCGCTTTCCGGCGTGTCGTGTGCGTCGTTTCAGTGTCGCGGCGGCCGGCCGCGAAGACCGCTACGCCGGCACCAGGCGCAGCGAGATGGAGTTGATGCAGTAGCGCTGATCGGTGGGGGTCGGGTACCCCTCGCCGGCGAACACGTGGCCCAGGTGGCTGTGGCAGTTCGCGCACAGCACCTCGGTGCGCGTCGTCCCCATCGAGTGGTCGGGCCGCAGGATCACCGCGTCGGAGTTCGCCGGGTCGAAGAACGACGGCCACCCGCAGTGGGACTCGAATTTCTCTGTGCTGCGGAACAATTCGGCGCCGCACGCCCGGCATTGGTAGACGCCTTGGGTTTTGGTGTCGGTGTACTCACCGGTGAACGGCCGCTCGGTGCCGGCGCGGCGCAGCACGTGAAACTCTTCCGGGCTCAGCTTCTTGCGCCACTCGTCGTCGGAGAGTTGCAGCTTCGGCGGGGCGATCTCAGTCATGCCTCCACGGTAGCGCGATCGGACTCAGCCGATAGCCAAGAAGGATCGATGCCCTCCTCCAGCCGGTTCTCGGCCTTGGCGTCCAGGTACCGGAAGTACAGCACCGTGAACGCCACGATCAGCAGCAGCGACCAGCCGTAGGTGATCTTCAGGTAGTGCAGCGCCCGGCCGTACCTCATGTACCGGTAGATCAGCCAGTCGTCCAGCGCCATGAAGCCGTAGATTCCCAGCCACGCCGGCCAATTGCGGATCAGCGAATTGCGCAGCACGACGGTCATCAGGAACGGGAACAGCATCATCGAGTAGTAGCCCTGGGCCAGCGGCAGCGCCAGCCACGACCACAGCAGCAGCACGCCCGACGAATTGGTGAACCAGAACAGCGGGTCGCGGGTGCGGTAGTAGCGGTACAGCAGCCACAGCGCGGCGATCGCCAGGAGCGTGAACAGGATCCGCAGGAACACGATCAGCCACGTGGGTAGGCCGAAGTACACGCCGTTGCCCTCGATCGAACTGTTGAAATAGTCGCGGACGCCGCCGATGTAGGGGAGCGTCTTGGTGACGAAGTCCATCGGGTCGCTCACCAGCGGCCACGCCACAACATTGATGACGACCGGGACGACGAACGCGGGCACCAGCGTCCGCCACTGGCGGTTCAGCAGCGGCAGCAACAGCAGCGGGCCCAGCACCGGTTTGAGCGTCAGCGTGAGTCCGATGGCCACGCCCGCCCACCACTGGTGGTTCACCTTCCCGTCGAGCAGCCAGCGCAGGAACAGCACCTCGGCCAGCAGCACGCAGCCGTTGATGTTGGTGAACACCAGCGTGCTGGTCACGCTTTCGGTGCAGAACATGGCCAGCAGCAGCGCCGGCGCGGCCACCGACGACAGCGTGAACTTGAACAGCCGCAGCAGCAGATACCAGGCGAGCAGGATGGCCACGGTGTTGATCAGGATGAACAGATAGCGCGACGGCGAGAAGGACAGATACCCGAACGGCGCCATCAGCAGCGTCCCGCCGGGCGGGTACAGGTAGTGCGGGTCGACGTAGTCGAAGTGCTCGTTGTAGATGTCCCAGCCGTGCCGGAAGTTCAGCACCGCGCGGTAGACCGGCTTGAAGTCGTCGGTGATGTTGCCGTTGAGCGTCAAGATGATGCTGCGGTGCAGCACTGACATGATGGCCACCGGCCACAGCGCCGAGCGCAATATCGTCGCGGTGCTGGGCGGGCCGCTGCGGGGACGAAAGGCGGCCAGGGTCCGATCGCGCAGGCCGGTTCGGGTCGAGTCAGCTGCCGTCACGAAGCGCAAAGTATCAGGCGGGACAGTACGTGTCGGTTCCGGGCAGCTTGCCGCTGTTGACGTAGCCGATCAGCGGGGACACCGCGCAGCTCGAGTAGATGCTGGCGCCGTGGCCGATGCCCTGCCACATCACCCGCTTGCTGGCCGCGTTGGCGTTGATGACGGTGGCCGCCGTCGCGGCGACCCCCTCGGTGCCGACGATCGGGTCGTTCTGCACGCCGAGCAACAGGACGTCGACCTTCAAGGATTTCGGCGGCGCGGGCGGCGACACGGTGGGCCAGTGCACGCACTTGACCAAGTTGAGCGCCGCGACGGTGCCGAACTGGGGGTAGAGCTTGGCCCACGCCACCACGAGTTCCCGCACCCGGTCGGGGGTCGGGCGGTTGACGGCGTCGCTGCACGTGTTGACGAACTGGCCGTCGGAGTCCGCGGACACGTTGGCGTGGTTGATCAGGTTGGTCAGGGCGTTGGTGTCGCCGGAGCGGGCGGCCGACAGCGCGTTGGCCAGGTTCGTGGTGGCGCCGACGCGGCCGCCGGACGGGAAGCCCAGCGCGACGGTGATGGCGTTGGCCACCTCGGCCACCGACGCGCCGCCGGGCCCCTTGCCGGCGCGGGCGTCGGCCAGCAACGCGCTGACGGCGCCCTTGGGGTCGGGGACCAGCGCGCAGCTCACCGCGACGCACTGGGCGGCGAAGGCGTCGAGCGCGGCCTGCTGGCCCTTGACCTGTTGCTCGGCGGCGGCTTCGGCGTTGATACCCAACGCAACTGGCGAGTCGAGGATCAGCCGGGCGACCTTGTCGGGGCGCGCCGCCGCGTAGGCCAGCGCCACCTGGGCGCCGTTGCCGATCCCGACCAGGGCGACCGCGGGCACGTCCCACAGCGTGCGCAGCCGCTCGATGTCGGAGGCGGCGTGCGCGTTGTCGTAGGCGGACGCTCCGGGCGCGATGGCGTCGGTGCAGCTGGTGGTGGCGGTGTTCGCGACGTCGGAGAGGTTGGCGACGGGGTCGTCGCCGGTCTGGAACTGCGCCTGGTCGCGCATGATCTGGCGGTCGGAGGTGTCGCGGCAGTCGATGGGGTTCGACATGCCCATGCCGCGCCGGTCGACGGCGACGATCGGGTGGCTCTGCAGCACGTCGGCGCCGCCCCGCGACAGCCAGACCGGCAGCTGCGCCGACGACGGCAGATCGGTGCCGGTGGTGAAGACCAGCGGGCCCGCGTCGCGTGGGGTCTGGTTCGTGCGGGCGCGGACCACGCCGACGCTCACCGTGCCGGTACCACCGTTGACCGGGTCCAGGTCCGCGTCGTAGTTCGCGCAGTCCAGCTGGACCCCCGCGGCGGGCGGGACCGCGGCGTCGCCGAACACCCGCGAGGTGCAGTCGTGCCAGGGCAGGTCGTTCTTCGGGGCCGCGATCGGGGGCGGGCCGCTGGGCGGCGGCTTGGCGGTGCTCGCCCCCTGGGGTCGCGCGCCGGAGTTGGTGGCGAAGCGCGGGTCGGCGGCCAGGCCCGGGACCTGTCTCTTATACACATCTGACGCTGCCG